>NZ_JBHWMB010000001.1:0-64614 GCF_042730015.1 Streptomyces sp. NPDC059957
GGGTGGGGGGAAGGAGGGGAGGCACCGCAGGTTCCCTCCCACCCCCCTCCCCCCCGGGCCCGTTCCCGCGTCGGGACCAAAGTCCCGCGCAGTGGTGCTCAGAGCGCGTGCTGGTACTGCCGGTCCAGGTTGCCCGCGAGGGTGTGGACGGTGACGAGGTGCGGCTCGATCCGCATGTAGACGGGGTCGAAGACCGCGCCGTCCACGAAGTGCGGACCGGGGCCGAACAGCTCCAGTTCGGCGGTGGTGGGTTCGACGAGGTTCGCGGTGCCGGTGAACTGCACCGACCACAGCTGGGACTCGCCGGAATTGAAGTTGTCGGCCCCGTACGAGACCACACTGCCGTTGCAGGCGTGGTGATATCCGAAACCGGCGTGCATTCTCAGGACGACCTTGCCGTTCACCACGATGTGGCGCGCGACGGCGAGGAAGGGCAGCGCGCGCATGCTGGTGGCGGCTCGGCCGTACGGCACGCGGCGCAGCAGTTCGATGGCGTGGAGTTCCTCTGGGGACATGTCATCCACTGTCCGGTACCGACACGCTGCCGGGAAAGAGGAGCCCGCCCCGCACATCGGGGACGTTGGTCCCGAATTAAACAGCGCGCCCCGTGCCACCTTCCGATGTGACGCAGTGTGCGACCACGGGGCGTAACGCTGTGTAGCGAATGCGGGGGGTGCGGCTAGCGCCCCTTCTCGGCCTGCAGGCGGGCGACGTACGCGGCGGCCTGGGACCGGCGCTCCATGCCGAGCTTGGACAGCAGGCTGGAGACGTAGT
Source organism: Streptomyces sp. NPDC059957 (assembly GCF_042730015.1). Taxonomy (NCBI): domain Bacteria; kingdom Bacillati; phylum Actinomycetota; class Actinomycetes; order Kitasatosporales; family Streptomycetaceae; genus Streptomyces; species Streptomyces sp. NPDC059957. The sequence continues at coordinate 775 of NZ_JBHWMB010000001.1, forward strand.
TCTTGATCGTCTTCTCGGCCAGGTGCAGCCGCTCGCCGATCACGCGGTTCGTCAGGCCCTCGCCGATCAGGTCGAGGATCTTGCGTTCCTGCTCGGTGAGGTTCGACAGGCGGTCGTCGCCCTTGCCGTTCTTGCCGTCGCGCAGCCGCTCCAGCACCCGGGCCGTGGCGACGGGGTCCAGCAGGGACTTGCCGGCCGCCACGTCACGCACCGCGTTGAGCAGCTCGTTGCCGCGGATGGCCTTGAGCACGTAGCCCGAGGCGCCCGCCATGATCGCGTCGAACAGCGCCTCGTCGTCGGCGAACGAGGTGAGCATCAGGCACTTGATGTCCTCGTTCTGGGAGCGCACCTCGCGGCACACCTCCACGCCGCTGCCGTCGGGCAGCCGGACGTCGAGGACGGCCACGTCGGGGCGGGTGGCGGGGATCCGGACCAGCGCGTCGGCGGCCGTACCGGCCTCACCCACCACTTCGATGTCCGATTCCATCGACAACAGCTCGTGAACACCCCTACGCACCACTTCGTGGTCGTCCAGGAGGAATACCTTGATTTTTCCGTTTTCGCGCACGAACTCAGTTTCACACACTCACCCCTTCCCTGCCGGAGACGAGCGGGATAACGTGCCGTTGTTCCGGCCCCCTGCAAGGCTGTGACCAGTGGTTGTTCCCGGTTCCGCCGATTTACTTGGAAATCCAAGCAAAATCGCAGGTCAAACGGGGTTTCGCAGTTATGCGACGCACTGGGTAACGTGCATTGCGCAGGGCACTCGCCGGGGCACCTGTCACGCCTGAATCCCAGACCCGAAGCGCACCCACCCCGTGCGCGGGCAGAGATCCAGGTGAGCCGCACTGGTCCCCGGAGAACCCGGGTGCCGGACCGACGGAGGAGCAATCGTGACCGTGGAGAGCACTGCCGCGCGCAAGCCGCGCCGCAGCGGCACCAAGCGGCCGGCCGGCGCGGCAAGCGCCGCCAAGCCCGCCGCTGCCACCGCGAAGACGCATGACGCCGAGCCCCAGCTCGTACAGCTGCTGACGCCCGAGGGGGTGCGCGTCGACGTCGCGGAAAATCCCGACGTCGCGGAATTCGCGCCCTTCGTCGCCGACATCACCACCGATGACCTGCGCGGTCTGTACCGCGACATGGTCATGACCCGCCGTTTCGACGGCGAGGCGACCGCCCTGCAGCGCCAGGGCGAGCTGGGCCTGTGGGCCTCGCTGCTCGGCCAGGAGGCTGCCCAGATCGGCTCCGGCCGGGCCCTGCGCGACGACGACTACGTCTTCCCGACGTACCGCGAGCACGGTGTCGCCTGGTGCCGGGGGGTCGACCCGACCAACCTGCTCGGCATGTTCCGCGGTGTGAACCACGGTGGCTGGGACCCGACCACCAACAACTTCCACCTGTACACGATCGTCATCGGCTCCCAGACGCTGCACGCGACCGGGTACGCGATGGGCGTGGCCAAGGACGGCGCGGACTCGGCCGTCATCGCCTACTTCGGCGACGGCGCGTCCAGCCAGGGCGACGTGGCGGAGGCCTTCACCTTCTCGGCGGTCTACAACTCGCCGGTGGTCTTCTTCTGCCAGAACAACCAGTGGGCCATCTCCGAGCCCACCGAGCGCCAGATGCGCGTGCCGCTCTACCAGCGCGCGCAGGGCTTCGGCTTCCCGGGCGTCCGGGTGGACGGCAACGACGTACTGGCCTGCCTCGCGGTCACCCGCTGGGCGCTGGAGCGGGCCCGCCGGGGAGAGGGGCCCACCCTGGTGGAGGCCTTCACCTACCGGATGGGTGCGCACACCACCTCCGACGACCCGACGAAGTACCGGCGCGACGAGGAGACGGCGGCCTGGGAGGCCAAGGACCCGATCCTGCGCCTGAAGGCCCACCTGCTGGCCACCGGAGGCGCCGACGAGGCGTACTTCGAGCAGCTGGAGGTGGAGAGCGAGGCGCTCGGCAAGCGGGTGCGCGAGGTCGTGCGCTCGATGCCCGACCCCGACACGATGGCGATCTTCGAGAACGTCTACGCGGACGGGCACGCGCTCGTCGACGAGGAGCGCGCTCAGTTCGCCGCCTACCTCGCGTCCTTCGAAGGCGGGGAGTGACCGTCATGGCCGTACAGAAGCTCACCATCGCGAAAGCGCTCAACGACTCCCTGCGCAAGGCCCTGGAAGAGGACCCCAAGGTCCTGATCATGGGTGAGGACGTCGGCAAGCTCGGCGGCGTCTTCCGCATCACCGACGGACTCCAGAAGGACTTCGGCGAGGAGCGGGTCATCGACACCCCGCTCGCCGAGTCCGGCATCGTCGGCACCGCGATCGGCCTGGCCCTGCGCGGGTACCGGCCGGTCGTGGAGATCCAGTTCGACGGGTTCGTCTTCCCCGCGTACGACCAGATCGTCACGCAGCTCGCCAAGATGCACGCGCGCTCGCTCGGCACCATCAAGATGCCGGTCGTCATCCGCATCCCCTACGCGGGCGGCATCGGCGCGGTCGAGCACCACTCGGAGTCCCCGGAGACGCTGTTCGCGCACGTCCCGGGCCTGAAGGTGGTCTCGCCGTCCAACGCGAGCGATGCCTACTGGATGCTCCAGCAGGCCATCCTCAGCGACGACCCGGTGATCTTCTTCGAGCCGAAGCGCCGCTACTGGGACAAGGGCGAGGTCGACGTCGAGGCCATTCCCGACGCGCTGCACGGCTCGCGGGTGGCCCGTACGGGTACCGACATCACCCTGGCGGCCTACGGGCCCATGGTGAAGGTCTGCCTGGAGGCCGCGGCGGCCGCCGCCGAGGAGGGCAAGTCGGTGGAGGTCGTCGACCTGCGCTCGATGTCCCCGGTCGACTTCGACGGGATCCAGGCGTCGGTGGAGAAGACCCGCCGGCTCGTGGTGGTCCACGAGGCGCCGGTGTTCCTCGGTGTGGGTTCGGAGATCGCCGCTCGCATCACGGAGCGGTGCTTCTACCACCTGGAGGCGCCCGTGCTGCGCGTGGGCGGCTACCACGCCCCGTACCCGCCGGCCCGCCTGGAGGACGAGTACCTGCCGGGCCTGGACAGGGTGCTCGACGCAGTCGACCGCTCGCTGGCGTACTGAGGAGAGCCCTGCGATGACGATCCGCGAATTCAAGATGCCCGATGTGGGCGAGGGCCTCACCGAGGCCGAGATCCTCAAGTGGTACGTCCAGCCGGGTGACACCGTCACCGACGGCCAGGTCGTCTGCGAGGTGGAGACGGCGAAGGCGGCCGTCGAGCTGCCGATCCCCTTCGACGGGGTCGTGCACGCGCTCCTCTTCGAGGAGGGCGTCACGGTCGACGTCGGCCAGGTCATCATCTCCGTCCGGACGGGCCCGGCCGACGAGGCTCCGGCAGCGGCTCCGGCCGCTCTGGAACCCGCCGCGGCGGCGGAGCCCGAGGCCCCGGCGGCCCGCCAGCCCGTCCTGGTCGGCTACGGAGTCTCCACCGCCTCCACGAAGCGCCGCCCGCGCAAGGCTGCGCCGCAGCCCGCGGTCGCCGCGCAGAACGGCACGGGCGTGGCCCACGCGGCCGCCCCGGCCCCCGCGGCTCCGGCCGTCGTGGTCCCGGCGCAGAGCGGCGCGGGCAAGGCACTGGCGAAGCCGCCGGTGCGCAAGCTCGCCAAGGACCTCGGCATCGACCTGGCGGCGGTGATCCCCACCGGCGACGGCGGGGTCGTGACCCGCGAGGACGTCCATGCGGCGGCCGCGGCGGCGATCGCCCCGCAGACCGTGGCCCCGGCTGCGGTTCCCGCGGCGGCTCCGGCTCCGGCGCAGGCTCCCGTACAGGCTCCGGCCGAGGTGCCCGTGGCGGGGTCCGCGACCGCCCGGGAGACCCGTATCCCGGTCAAGGGCGTCCGCAAGGTCACCGCCCAGGCCATGGTCGGCTCCGCCTTCACCGCGCCGCACGTCACCGAGTTCATCACCTTCGACGTGACCCGCACGATGAAGCTGGTCCAGGAGCTCAAGGAGGACCCGGACCTCGCGGGGCTCCGGATCAACCCGCTGCTCCTGATCGCCAAGGCCGTCCTCGTGGCGATCCGCCGCAACCCGGACGTGAACGCGTCCTGGGACGAGGCGGCCCAGGAGATCGTGCTCAAGCACTACGTGAACCTGGGCATCGCGGCGGCCACCCCCCGCGGGCTGATCGTCCCGAACATCAAGGACGCGGACGCCAAGACGCTCGGCGAGCTGTCGCAGGCGCTGTCCGGGCTGGTCGCCACGGCCCGCGAGGGCAAGACCTCCCCGGCAGACATGCAGCAGGGCACGATCACCATCACCAACGTCGGCGTCTTCGGCGTCGACACCGGTACGCCCATCCTGAACCCCGGAGAGTCCGCGATCCTCGCGGTCGGCGCGATCAAGCTCCAGCCGTGGGTCCACAAGGGCAAGGTCAAGGCCCGCCACGTCACCACCCTGGCGCTGTCCTTCGACCACCGCCTCATCGACGGCGAACTCGGCTCCCGCTTCCTCGCGGACATCGCCGCCGTCCTGGAGCACCCCCGCCGTCTGATCACCTGGTCCTGACGGCCCGGCGGACCGGCCTCCGGGGATTGCTCCCGGAGGCCGGAATCCGTACCGAACCGCCTCCGAGGCGCCTCCGAGGCGCCCCCGAGGTGCCCCCGGCGCGCCCCGGACGTGCCCCTGACGTGCAGAAACTCCTTGGAGAACGTCTCCGTCCGGTGTGATCATCGGCCCATGCACTTCCGCGCTGCCACAGCAGACACCGACGACCTGGACCGCGCCCTCGCCTACCCGGCCGACGGCCCCGTCCCCGCCCTCACCCCCGAGAAGATCCGCGAAGAGCTGGCCGCGGGCCAGATGCGCCCCGAGTGGACCTGGTTCGCCGAGGACGAGAACGGCGAGATCCTGGCCCGCGCCCTGTGGTGGGGCCGCGCCGACAGCGAGCGCCCGATCGCGCTCGACTGCCTCCAGGTACGCGGCTCCGTGGCGGACCCGGCCGCCGTCGCCGCCGGGCTGCTCGCCGCCGGGCACGAGGCCTTCGGCAAGCTCCCCGACTACAACGTCTCGCTCCCGCGCGACTGGCGCACCTCCCCCGACGGCCTGGCCGACGCGGTCGCCTGGCGCCAGAAGGCCGCCGTCTCCTCCGGCCTGGTCCGCGAGATCGAGCGGCTCCGCTTCGAGTGGACCCCCGCCGCGGGGACCGCCGAACCCACCGGCCGCCTCGTCTTCCGCGAGGGCACCGACGAGGAGTTCCTCGACGCCTTCGTCCGCCTCTCGGCCGGCAGCCTGGACCTGCACACGCAGAACGAGCTCCGCACGATCGACGCCGAGGAACTGGCGCGCGACGACATCGAGTTCTACACCGACTGCCCCGGCGAGCGCTCCTGGTGGCGCCTGGCGCACCTCCCCGACGGCACCCTCGCCGGAATGGCGATCCCCTCCGCGACCCCGTACCACCGCAACGTCGGCTACCTCGGCGTGGTCCCGGAGCAGCGCGGACAGGGCCTGATCGACGAGATCCTCGCCGAGATCACCCGCTTCCACGCCTCCGAGGGCGCCGAACGCATCACCGCCACCACGGACACCGTGAACGCCCCGATGGCCGCCGCCTTCACCCGCGCCGGCTACGAGGTCACGGAGATCCGCCTGGTCCTGGAGGCGGCCCCGAAGGCCTGAGGCAACCGGCGGGGTCCCGGAGAATGTGGGGCCGGAACACCAGGAGGGTGAAGTGCTGCACGAGGTCGAGGACATCGAAGCCGAGCGGTACCGGGTGTCGCACCGGCCGGAGTCCGATACCGCGCCGCCGGTCCTCGCCCATGTCGAACTCACCGTGGACGGGGACCCGGTGCGGTTCGCGGACAGGCTGCGCGGAGTCCTGGACGCCGTACTGCACATCGCCGCCACGGAGTCCTTCGACGGGGACGAGGACCTGCCCGTCGACACCGTGCCCGGCTGGTTCGCCGGCGTCTGCCGGGGCGGCGGTCCTGTGGAGCCCTTCGCGGCCCGCGGGCGCGACCGGTACGCACAGCGGACCGGCGACACGCCCTGGGCCCTGCAGGACTGGCTCTGGCGCTTCGATCCCGCATTGGAGGTCCGGGGATGGGCCTGGTGGGACCTGACGGCCCCGCCCGCGGGTGACGGTGTGCTGCGGCTGTGGCTGGACACCTGGGGCGAGCCCTCCTTCGCCCGGGAGGAGCTGAGATGGCTCCTGTACACGGCCGGAGCGCGGGCGGTGAGGGATCCGGCGGTCGTGAGGCGGGAGGTCTGGGCGGGGGAGGCATCCGTGGCAGGCGGGACGACCGGGCCGGTGTGCGACGGGGCTTCCGGTCCGCGGGCCCTGGTCGAACGGGACGGCACTTTCGCCCCCTCCTGGCTGCGGGACAAAACGGTGGTCCCGGTCCCCGCGGGCGCACGGATCGACGCGGCGCTGAGCGGCCGGATCGCGGCCGGATGCCGTGCGGTCGGGGCGTCGTCCGTCCTCGCCTCGCACCTCGCAGAGGAACCCGGTTCGGCCGGCGGTACGAGGTCCCTCCCGGCGGGCCGCACGGAGGGCACGGACATCCACCCGCCGTTCCTGCTGCGCACGCCCGACCTGCAAGGAGCCGTCCTCTTCCCCGGACCGGGCCATGCGCTGATCGCGGGGACGGCCGCGTTCATGACGGCGGCGGTCGTGGAGGGACACGACGCGGCCCGCGCCCGGTTCGGCCGTCACGCGCGCGCCCTCGCGGACCGCCACCCCGCGCTGCCGGCCGTGGCGGCCGCGCATCCCCCGGTGCACCGGGCGTGGTCCCGTACCGACGAGGTCGACCCGGCGAGCGCCGCCGCGCGACGGCTGGCGCTGCTGGACGCCTTCACCGACGGGGCCTGCACCGCACCGGACTTCGCAGCCGGCTGGCGGGAAGCCCGCAGCGCTTCCCTGGCGGACGGCGAACGGGTCCAGGGGCCGCTCGGCGCCCTCTTCGACGAGGTGTTCATGGTGCTCGAGGACTACGCGGCGGATCCGGAGCTCGCCGAACCGGGGGACCTCGACGACGCCGGGCTCCGGGCCGCCGTGCGCGCGGCCCGGGACTCCTTCCGGCACGCGCAGCCCCGGCGTAGCCGGAAGTGACCGCGCGGGGAGGCTTCCGGGGGTAGCCTCCCCGCCGGGAGAGGGGTGGGACGCGGTGTCCTTCGCGGAGTTGCAGGTGTGTGCCGTCGAGGCGGCCGATGTCACGGGTGGCGTGTGCGTGGTGCGGTGCATCGGCGGAGTGGCGCGGGCCGGGCAGGTGTACGCGACCGGCGAACTGCGGACCAGGCTGCGGGAGATCGAGCGGTACGGTCGCACGGTCGGGTCCTTCGACGCGGGGCACGTGGCGAAGGTGCACCTCACGGGGCCCGTGGTCGCGTTGCTCGCGCAGGGGCAGGTGCTGACGTGCGTACCGCCGACCGGGCACGCGCTGGGGGAGCTGGAGGCGTGGCTGGCCACCGGGCCCCCGCTGCTGGAGGAGCCGGATTCGGAGCAGCTGCGTTCCCTGGCCACGTTCCGGATGCAGGACGAGGGGCTGCCCGACGGGGTGCGGCTGCGGTGGGGCAGCATCGCGCTCGCCGCGCTCGACCGGCTGGACCGCCCCGAGGAACGGCCTTACGTACGGAGCTACTTGCTCCAGCGCTTCGGTCCCGGCGGGGACGGCGCCGCGGACCGCGACCCCGCCGCCCTGTGCCGGGACGTGCTGGCCCTCTTCGAGCTGACCCCGGCCGAGGCACTCGCGCAGGCACCCGGCTGGCGGGACCTGCCGCGACCCGCCATCCTGCGGCTGCGCCGGATCAAGAACCTGATCCCCTGCATGGCCCCAGCCCGGCCCTACCTCGCGGTGTCCGACCCCTTGGCGGCGGCGGTGGACGTCTGGGCGGCGGTGCGGCCGGGACTCCCGTAGGGGGGCTTGGGCGGGCGAGGGGCGGGGGGGGCTTCAGCGCGCCGCGCTGCCGAGCACCTTGGTGGGGGTGAGGCGTATGACGACCCGGACGTTCTCGGCCGGGAGGTTCGCGTACTCCGCGCCCGCGCCCGGGCCCTCGTACTCCTCCGCGACGCGGACGGCGACGGACCGGCCGATGTCCTCGGTGACGGTGGCGGTGCCGCGGATCTCGGCGTAGAGCGAGGAGTTGGCCAGGTCGAAGACGGTGAGGCCGATGCGGGGGTCCCCCACGATGTTGCGCTCCTTGCGGCGGCCGCGCTCGGTGGAGATCAGGATCTCGTCCCCGTCCCGGGTCACCCACACCACCGAACTCTGCGGGCTGCCGTCCGGGTTGAGGGTGGCGAGCACGGCGGGGTGCGGGGCGTCGAGGAGCTTTCGTACGGTGTCGTTCAGCACAAGGGTCATGCGGGCACGGTAATGGGGATGCCCGCACGCCCAAAGCGACTTTGGCGCGGACGCGGGGCTCCCGGTCACAGCACTAGGGCAGGTCGCCGGTGTCGGGTGCCGCGCCCTGCCGGAGTGCTTCGAGCAGGGCGCGTACGGCGGGCCGGCCCATGGACACCTTGCGGACCGCGGCGTAGACGGACCTGGTCGGGCGCGGATCGCGGACCGGGCGTACGACGACCCCCGGATGACGGCCCGCGACCGGGCCCGGGCCCATCCCCATGCCCAGGCCCAGGCCCATGCGCGGCATCAGGCCGATGCCGAGGCCGGCGGCGACGAAGCCCTGAGCCGTCGGGTAGTCCTCGCTCTGCACCACGAAGTCGGGGCTGAAGCCCGCCGCCGCGCAGGCTTCGAGGACCGGCTCCAGGCAGGGGCCGGGCGGCTCGCTGCCTACCCACTGCTCGTCCGCGAGTTCCACGAGGGCGATCGTCTCCCGGGACGCCAGCCGGTGCCCGGCCGGAAGCACCGCGTCGTACGCGTCGTCGAGCAGGTGGACCAGCTCCACGTCCTCGCGCGGCCGCGTCCGGGGCGTGATGACCAGGGCGAGGTCCGCGTGGCCCTGCTCCACCTCCAGCAGCGGGTCCTCGGGGTCGGTCATCCGCAAGTCGATCCGCACGCCCGGGTGTTCGCGGCGCAGCCCGGCCAGGGCGGGGGCCACCAGCGCCGCGCCCGCCGTGGCGAAGTAGCGGACGGCGAGGCGCCCGGTGCGGCCTGCCCTGAGGTCGGCCAGGGCGGTCTCCGCCGCTGCGACGTCGCGGCTGATGACGGCGGCGTGGTCGGCGAGCAGCCGGCCCGCCGCCGTGGGCCGGACGCCCCGCCCGACCCGTTCGAGCAGGGGGATGCCGGCCTGCCGCTCCAGGGCCGCCACCTGCTGGCTGACCGCGGAGGGGGTGTACCCCAGGTGGGCCGCCGCGGCGGTCACCGATCCGCTGGTGACCACGGCCCTCAGGACCTGCATCCTTCGCACATCGAGCATGTAGTACACGTTAACGGTTGATGCAGAACCATTTGCTTGTCCTGTCGTATCGGGTGCCGCACCGTGGTGGGGAGGGAACCGCGACCCACACCCCGTGGCCCGATTCGCGATACCCGATACCTGACAGCCGATACCCGAGGAGCAGAACCGTGATCGGTGCCGGACGCGTCGGCGTGCTCGCCCTCCTGTGGGGCTCGACGTTCTTGTGGATCGACCTGGCCCTGGACGGATTCACCCCGGTCCAGGTCACCCTGGTCCGCTGCGCTCTCGGCGCCCTCGTCCTCGGGGCCGCGTGCCGGTTCGCGCACCAACGCCTGCCCGCGGGGCGGGCGGTGTGGGGCCACGTCCTGGTGGCGGCCTTCTTCTGCAACGCGCTCCCGTTCGCCCTGTTCGGCGTGGGCCAGCAGAGCGTCGACTCGGGGCTCGCGGGCGTGCTGAACGCGACGACCCCGCTGTGGTCGCTGCTGATCGGGCTCGTCACCCGCGCCGAGCGCCGCCCCCGCGCGATCCGGGTGGCCGGTCTGCTGGTCGGGCTCGCCGGGACCGCGCTGATCTTCGCCCCGTGGCAGCGGTCGGGGCCGGGGCACGTGGGCTGGGGAGCGCTCGCCATCCTGGGAGCCGCCGCGAGCTACGCCTTCGCCTTCACCTACATGGGCCGTCACCTCGTCGGCAAGGGTGTGCCCACCCTCTCGCTCGCCACCGCCCAACTCCTGGCGGCCACCGGGCTCACGACGCTGGCGCTGCCCGTCGGCGGACCGGGCCTGACCGCGGTACGGCTCGAAGCGGTGCCCCTGCTCGCCGTCGTGGTCCTCGGCGTCTTCGCCACCGGCGTCACCTTCTACCTCACCTACCGGATCATCGCCGACGAGGGCGCGACCAACGCGGCGACCGTCGGCTACCTCCTGCCGGTGGTCTCGGTGGTGCTGGGAGCGCTCGTACTGGGAGAGGAGATCGGCCCGCGCGTGATCGTCGGCATGGCCGTCGTCCTCCTGGGCGTCGCCCTGACGCGCCGCCGGGCTACGGTCGTCAAGGAAGCCAAGCGCCCCTCGCCCCGGCCCGACCACCTGGACGACCGAACAGCCCCGGCCCCGGCCGAGGCCGCGGCCACCGTCCGGCAGCCGGGGGCAGGGGCCTGACACGCCCACGACCACTTGGGGGAAGCGGTGCCCGCAACGGCTGCTGCGCACGAACGGACGGACCGGCCCACACGGATACCGGAGGTCGACGCCCTGCGCGGGTTCGCGCTCCTGGGCATCCTGCTGGTCAACGTGCTGATGATGGCGAGCCCGTACGCCCCGGGCGGCACCGTCGACCCGGACGCGACCACGCTCGACCGCACCGTCGAGGGGGTCGTACAGGCCCTGGTGGTCGGCAAGTTCTACCTGATGTTCTCGTTCCTCTTCGGATACAGCTTCACCCTCCAGCAGGACTCCGCCGCACGCGACGGCGCGAGCCCCGTCCCCCGGATGCTGCGCCGCTCGCTCGGCCTGCTCGTCCTGGGCCTCCTGCACGCCGTACTGCTGTATACCGGCGACATCCTCATGACCTACGCGCTGCTCGGCCTGGTCCTGATCGCCGCACGGAACTGCTCGCCCGGGGCGGCCCTGCGCGCGGCCCGGGTCGTGTACGGATGCGCGAGCGCCCTCCTGCTCCTCCTGGGTCTGGGATCCCTGTTCACGTCGGACGCCGAAGCGGCCGAACTGAGCGCGCTCCCGCCGGAGTTCGCCGCACTGGTCGCCGAGTACCGCGGCGACCCGGCGTCCGTCGTGCGGGCCAACCTCGGCCAGCTGCCCGACGCGCTCCTCGCCGTGCTGCTGATGGGCGGCTTCGTCCTGGCCGCCTTCCTGACCGGCCTGTACTGCGGCAAGCGCCGCCTCCTCGCCGACACCGGACGGTACGCGGCCCGGATGCGCCGCATCTGCGTGCTCGGCGTCGCCCTGGGCCTGCCCGGCAGCGTCTTCATGGCCCTGGCCGCCGGCGGCGTGCTCGGTCCCCGGTGGAGCCTGCCCGGTTCGGTCGTGGGCATGGTCACGGCCCCCGCGCTCACCGCCGCGTACGTCTGCGGAATGCTCCTCTTCTTCAAGACGGCCCGGGGCGGGCGCACGGCGGCGCTCCTGGCCCCCGCCGGCCGGATGGCTCTGACGAACTACCTGAGCCAGTCCCTCGTCATGGCCCTCGTCTTCACCGCCTACGGCCTCGCCCTGTACGACCGCCTCGGCGCGGCCGTCGTCGAACTCGGCGCGCTCGTCCTATACGGGGCCCAACTCGCCCTCAGCAAGCACCTGATGGCCAGGTACCGGTACGGCCCGGTGGAATGGCTGCTGCGCGCGGTCACCCTCGCCCGGCTCCCGCGGAACCGTGACGAGCGCCACAAGCCGGTGGCGTCCTGAGCGGTGATCGACAAAGCTGGGCGCATGGTTTCGGTGGTGCAGAACGTGGCGATCGACTGTGCGGATGCCTATGGGCTGGCCCGCTTCTGGAGCGGTGTGACGGGCCGCCCGCTGGATCCGGACGCCAGGCCGGGCGACCCGGCGACACAGGTGCTCCTGGCGGAGGGACCGGCGCTGTACTTCAACGAGGTGCCCGAGGCGAAGACGGTCAAGAACCGGATCCACCTGTGCCTGCGCCCCGAAGTCTCGCGCGAGCAGGAGGTGGACCGGCTCCTGGACCTCGGCGCCGTCCTGGTGGCCGACCGGCGCGAGCCCGACGGCTCGGGCTGGGCCGTCCTCGCCGATCCCGAGGGCAACGAGTTCTGCGTCCTGCGGAGCGAGTCCGACAAGGCCGCCATGGAATCCCGGCCGTGAGCCGAGGCCTGTCCCGCCTTCAGCGCCGCAGCAGATTGAGCAGCATGACATCACGCAGGTCCGTGCTCGCGTAGGGGTCCGCGCCCGGGGGCCGTGCCTCGCCGATCTTGCGGTACCCCCACGCCCGGTAGGCGGCCGAGGCCGCCCCGGCCTCCTGGTGGACCTTCAGCAGCACCCGCTCGGCCGTGGTGCCGTCGAGCAGCGCCGTGTGCAGCCGCCGTGCGACGCCCTGTCCGCGCCACGGCGCGCGCACGGCGAGCTCGATGAGCCCGAAGGTGCGGCGGCCGTTCTCGCGCCGCATGGCGGCGGACACGGGCTCGGTGAGTTCGTCCCACCACACCGCGTCGGGCTGCAGCGTCCAGCCGTAGGCCATGCCGGCCGGTTCGCCTTCCGGGGTACGGGCCAGGGCCGCGCGGAAGGCGGGCCTGTGCGTCAGGTCGGGGAAGCGGCGGAAGGCGGCGGCGATCTCGTCCTCGGTCTCGAGGTGCGGAGGCTCCGCGAACACCTCGGCGTAGACCAGCCCGAACGCGTCCGCCGCCGGCGCCGCGGCCGGGCCGTCGATGCGCTCCGTCGTGATGTTCCCTTGCTGCGTCACGTGGCTCCTTCGGGTGCCCGCCAGGGGATGTTGCGCCAGGGGCTCGCCGGGTCGGTGGTCAGGGTGAGGTGGGTGGCCAGGGAGCTCGCGTACCAGTCGCCGAACTCCTCCTCGTCGAAGTGCAGGCACCGCGCCAGCGCGTACCCGGCGGAGAACTCCTCCCACGAGCGGTAGGCCGCGCGCGCCGCGGCCCCGGCGGCCAGTACGCCGCGTTCGGCTTCGGCGAGGGTGCCGTAGCGGGCGGCGAGTCCCCAGCGGGCCAGCTGTGAGGCCCGGCCGTGGTCCCAGCCCTCGACGGAGCGGACCCAGCCGTCCTCGGGGAGCAGCCCGTCGGCGCGGAAGCGCTGCTCGTAGCGGGCGATCCGGCCGATCAGCCGCTGTACGCCCGCGATCTCGCCCTCCACCTCGGCGGTCGGCCGGGGCGCGGCGAGGGTGACGCCCTCGGGGGTGAGCTGCGGTTCGGCCTCCCGCTCGGCGTTGCGGCGCAGGGCGGTGGCCGCGGCGTGCCGCCAGTGCTCAGGGTCCACGGGGCCGGCGAAGTCGGAGGCGAGGAGGCGGCGCACGCGCAGCGCGAACTCCCAGACGGGGCTGACCATCCCGGCGGAGAGCAGGCCGCGCAGGACCTGGTGCCAGCCGGCGGAGTCGGTGACGTCCCAGTCCCGGCGCAGGCGTTCGCGTTCCCTGGTGTAGCCGTCGCCGTGGTAGGCCAGCGCGTTCCAGAACTCCCCGTTGGTGACGGCGAGATGGGCTCCGACGGCCAGCCCGTGCGCGACCGGCCCGTGCAGCGGGCCGCCGACGTGCAGGGCGTGCACGGCTTTGGGGGCGAGGCCCCAGACCGGGGCCGCGGCGTCCCAGTGGGCGCGCCAGCGGGCGAGGTCGGCGGGGGTGGTCGTGAGGAAGGCCTCGGTGGGGGAGCCGGGGTTCACGGCGAGGTGGGGCGGGTCGGCGGAGTCCCAGGCGTTCGCGAACCAGGCGAGCGACCTGGGCAGGTACACGGTGTGCGGGTCCGGGACGGGCAGCATGCCGCGGGTGTGGACGACGAGGCAGCGCCGGTCGGGGGTGGGGTGGAAGCGGGCCGTCGTGGGCTCGGCGTCGACCTGCGCCCGGGACTGCGGCAGGAACAGCTCGCTGCGTGCGAGGGCGTCCATGTATCCCGCCCAGTCCCCGCGCGCCTTGGCCTCGTACAACTCGCGCTCGATGGAACTCGGCGCCGTCCACCCATCCATGTGGATCACCCTAACGGGGGCCTCGTGGCCTCGTGGCCTCGTGGCCTCAGCCGTGGGTCAGCTCCGCCCACACGGTCCTGCCGACGATCCGGTCCGTGACCCCCAGTGCGCGGAGAGGGCCTTGACGATGTGAAGACCCCAGCATCCATGTCCGGGTACTGCCGTTCCGGGCAGGTGGGCATCCGTGCATCGTCGGTTCTACTGTGTGGGTGGAGAGCGGCGAACAGGGCGCCGCCATGGATCTGATCGACAGCATCGGCAAGGGATTCCAGACGTGACACCGTTCCACTTCGTGAAGTCCGGTTACACCGCCACCGCGCGGACCGCCTTCGCGGCGCAGGCCGGATGAGCATCCGGACCGGGCGGCTGACCCTGCTGCCCCTGGAAGTCGCGCACGCGGAGGAGATGGCCGCGGTACTGGGCGACCCGGAGCTGCACGGCTTCATCGGCGGGGCTCCGCTCACCGCGGCGGAGCTGCGCACGCGGTACGAACGACTGGTCGCCGGTTCGCCGGACCCCGCCGTCATCTGGTGCAACTGGGTGGTCCGGCTCGACGCCGAGGACTGCCTGACCGGCACGGTCCAGGCAACCGTGTCGGGGGAGGTCGCCGAGATCGCCTGGGTGGTCGGTACGCCCTGGCAGGGGCGCGGGATCGCCGTCGAGGCGGCCCGGGCGATGGTCGAGTGGCTCGGGACCCAGGCAGGGGTGCGCAGCGTCATCGCGCACGTCCACCCCGGTCACACCGCGTCCGCGGCCGTCGCCGCGCGGGTCGGGCTCGCCGCCACGGACCGGGTCGAGGACGGCGAGATCCGCTGGGAGGGACCCGCCTGACGGGGCATCGCCCGAGGGTGACGGCGTAGACCCAGGTCAAGGGCGTACGTAGGCCGGTTGCGCGGCGTGTCCGAGCGGGTGGTGCGGGGGCTCGGGTTGCGGGGGCTGACGGGGTGTCGGTGAGTGGGCTGGGACACGTCCCATGTCGCGTCCCACGTCACGCCCCGGCACGTCCCATGTTGGGGCTCCTCGACAGGAGAGATTCGTTGCACCGCATCACGCGTTACACCGTCCCCGCCGCCCTCTGCCTGACCCTCCTGACCGCGTCCCCCGGTCTGGCGTCGGCGGCGGAGTCCTCCGCGAAGCCGCAGGCCGCCGCCGCGTTCACGGCGGCCGCGCCGGCCGGGAAGGCCATCCCCGGTACGGAGGCCCTGCTCGCGCAGGTGAAGTCGCTGGGCGGGGTCGGCGGGCTGCTCAAACCCATCACCGATCTGCTGGCGGCCGTCCTTGCGTCCCCCGACGGCAAGATCCCGGAGGCGGACCTGGCCGCCTTCAAGGAGAAGATCGCCGCCGCGATCGAGGACCTGAAGAAGAGCCTGCCCGCCCCGGCCCTGCCGGTACCGGTCCCGCCGGTGGACGCACCGGCCCTCCCGGTGGACCCGCCGAAGCTCCCGGTCGAGGCCCCGAAGCTGCCGGTGGAGGCGCCGAAGCTGCCGGTGGAGGCGCCGAAGCTGCCGGTCGAGGCCCCGAAGCTCCCGGTGGAGGCGCCGAAGCTGCCGGTGGAGGCGCCGAAGCTGCCCGTGGCGGCCCCCGCGCTCCCCGTCGAGGCCCCGAAGCTCCCGGTGGCGGCCCCTGCGCTGCCCGTGGCGCTGCCCGTCGCCGCCCACAAGGCGAAGCCCGCCGCCGCCGGCCCGCTCGACCTGGCCACGGGTGCCATCGACAAGCTCAAGGGCTCCGTCGACGGCCTCACCAAGGCCGCCGGCCCGTGCGGCTGTTCCACCGACGCCAAGGCCAAGGCCACGGACGTGGTGACCGACCTGGTCGCAGCCCTGGTCGCCCTGCTCACCGGCCTCGGCCTCCCGGGTCTGCCGCCCCTCCCGGTCCCGGCCCCGCCCCTCCCGGTCCCGCTCCCCGTCCAGTAGCGAAGCCGCCGCACCCCCGGCCCGGGCGCTGCCCGCCCAGCAGCGGCAGCGCCCCGCCGGGGCGGTCGCGGCCGGGCAGCGGCAGGCAGCAGCCCTGCCGCGGCAGGCCGGAAACGGAAGATCGCGCGCAGCCCCGTTTCGCCGACCGAAGAGGTCAGGGCACCCCCGGCCCTCCCGCCGTGCTGTCTTCCTCGCGGGGCATGAGACTGTCTGGTCGTGCCAGAGATGACGGGTGGGTTGGAGTCGGCCTTGGCTGAGGCGTCGTCTCCTTCGTGGACGCAGCGTGCTCGCGCCGGGCGTGACCTCGCTTCCTTCGCCGATGTTCCCGAAGCTGCGGAAGCGCTGGTGGGGCTCCTCCTGGATGGCGAGAACACCGCGGTGACCCGACAGACGGCGGAGGCCCTGGCTCGAATCGGAACGACGGCCGCGGTGAGGCTCATCGCCCTCGCGGTCGTCGAGGCCGACGACAACCAGGCCGACTGGCTGCAGACCGGGGTGCATGACGCCCGCGAGGGACCGGAGGGTCTGCCGGACGTCGCTGCGGTCTGCGGGAATCTCGTCCGGGACCGGGAGGAGCCTGTTCGGCGGGGTGCCGCGGAGATCTCGGCGTGGACAGGCGGCACTGGCCGCTGACTTGAACGGCTCGCCCGTGGGCGCGGACCCGTCCCCCTTGGCCGAAGGGATCGGGGGCCCCCGGTCACCCAGCGGCAGCGTCTGCGTGCGACCGCCGTGCCGCCGCGCGACCTGGCGGACCCCCTTGACGCGCCCCCCGCCCGGGGAGACGCTCCCGGGGCTCGGATCCGTACGGTGCGTTGGGGGGCCGGAATGCCGGAGCAGTCGGAGGGGCGTGTCCAGACGGCGGGGGAGCTGCGGGCACTGCTCGCCGCGCGCGGGGCGCGGTGGTCCGTGAGCGAGCACCTCGCCGACGGGGATCCCGTGCCGCGGCGCGCCCTGGGCCTGGGGGCGAGCACGGCGGCGGCCGTCGAGCTGACCCCCGCCGGGGCCGCGCCGCCGGTGGACCTGCGGAGCCTCGTGGGCCGGGTCAGCGGCAATCCGCACCTCACCCGGCGCAGGGCGGCGCACGGCCTGCTCCCCGGAACCCGCCCCCTCGCCGCCGCCCGCCCCTCCGCCGTGGACTGGCGCAGCCGGTGGGGCCGGCCCTGGCTCACCAAGGTGAAGGACCAGGGGCCGTGCAGCGCCTCCTGGGCGTTCGGGGCGGCCGGCCTGGTGGAGTCGATGGCCCGCATCGAACACCATGTGTGGGCCGAGCGGTCCGAGGGGGACGTGCACGACGGGATGAAGGCCCCCTGCGGGCAGACGGGCAGCCCGGAGGCCGCCCTCGACTGGATCCGGGCCAACGGCGGACTCGCGGACCCGGGCTGCTGGCCGTACTCGCCGCCGCCGCCCGGTACCCCCGTCGACCGCCGGGAGGCCTGGCGGGCGGAGTACACCCCGAGCTGGGACCGCTCCGGCCGGACCGTCCGCATCACCGGGGGCCACGTACGGCTCGGCGACGTGGAACAGCAGAAGGTCTGGCTGGACACGGTGGGCCCGCTGACCGCCTGCTTCGACGTGTACGAGGACTTCTTCGGCCTGGGCTCCGGCGTCTACCACCGCACCAGCGACCGCCTGGCGGGCGGCCACTGCGTCCTGATCACCGGCTACGACGATGCGGCCGGCTGCTGGCTGTTCAAGAACTCCTGGGGCACCGGCCATCACGTGGGCGGCTACGGCCGGATCGCGTACGGCGAGGCGCGGATCGACGACTGGGCGAAGTGCGGGCTGCAGGACACCAACATCGACCCGTGGACCAAGCGCCGCCTGCACACCGGCAACGTCTACGAGAGCGGGAACGGCCGCGCCCACCGCAACTTCGAGCTGGCGGCCCTCGGCGGAGCGAAAGCGGGCTCCTTGAGCCACTGGTGGCGCGAGGGCGACGCCCCCTTCTCCTGGAACCGCGCCCAGAGTTTCGCCTCCGACGCCTCCGGCCAGCCCGCCTTCACGGGGACCACGTACAACCGGAACATGGAGTCCCTGCACGTCACCACCGGGGGCCGGCTCCGCCACTGGTACTACGAGCACTTCGCCGCCGCCTGGCGCGACGGCGGCGCCTTCGGCCCCGGCGACGCCGCGATCGGCTCGACCCCGGCCTTCATCCAGAGCGACTACGGGGTGCCCGGCAACTTCGAGGTGGTCGTCCGCACCGCCGACGGCCGCCTGGGCCACTGGTGGCGGATCAACGGCGCCCCCTGGACCTGGAACGACGGCGGCCGCTTCGCCTCCGGCATCGCGCACTTCGGCCCGGCCCTGGTGCAGACCCGCGCCCGCCACCTCGACCTGGTCGCCACCCGCACCGACGGCCGGATGCAGCTGTGGTGGCGCGACGACCCGAACGGGTTCGTCTGGCGCCCCGGCGAGATCTTCGGGTCCGGCATCACCTCCGCGCCCTGCCTGATCGAGGCGCAGTACGGGGCGGCCGACGAGGACACCGCCGGGAACTACGAGCTGTGCGTGACGGGCGCGGACGGCCGCGTCGAGCACTGGTGGCGCGGCAACGCGGGCGGCGCCGCCTGGCAGCGCTCCGCCGTCTTCGGCCACGACGTGCTGGCGGTCACCGGGATGCTCCAGGGCAGCTTCGGGTTCAACCTGGAGGTGATCGTCCTGCGCACGGACCGCCTGCTGCAGCACTACTGGCGCGACGGCGCCGGCTGGCACGAGGGGGCGGTGATCGGCCCGGCGTAGGCCGTGGCGGGACGCCACAGAGAGGAGTCCGCGTGGAGGTGCGTGAGGTGGTGCTCGCGCCCGGTGGGGCGTACGAGCTGCGGCTCACCGGGCGCGGTGCGCGCGGCTACGTCTGGACCTGGCGGGTGACGGGCGACGCGGACGCCGTCTCGGTGGCGGAGGAGCCGCCGGGGCCACCGGCCGCTGCCGCGCAGGCGCAGGCGCCGGAGCCGGAGCTGCCCGGGGCGACGGTGGAGCGGCTGTACCTCGTACGGGGGCGGGTGGCGGGCCGGGCCAGGATCCGCTTCGCGCAGGTCCGGCCGCCGTATCCGGACGAAGCCGCGTACGACGAGTTCGTGCTGGACGTCACGGTGCGCTGAGGGTCCACATCGTGATCCCGCCCGGGGTCACATGGTGACCGTCTGAGGGTCCACATGGTGACTTCTGTGGTGGTCCACATGATGGACGCCGCCCAGGTTGCACCTCTGTTGTATCTATGCTGTGCGCATGCCACCCGCTCGTACCGCCGGTACCGCCGCTGCCACCGTGACCGCTGCCGAACGCGTCTACCGACACGTCAAGCAGGCCGTGCTCGACCGCCGCTACGAGGGCGGGGTGCTGCTGACCGAGGGCGAGCTGGCGGTCGCCGTCGGGGTGTCGCGCACACCGGTCCGCGAAGCGCTGCTGCGGCTGGAGACCGAGGGGCTGCTGAAGCTGTACCCGAAGAAGGGCGCCCTCGTCCTCGCGGTCTCCGCCCAAGAGATCGCCGATGTCATCGAAACCCGGCTGCTGGTGGAGGAGTTCACCGTCCGCCAGGCCGTGCCCGCCCCGGCCGGACTGCTGGAACGGCTCGCGGAACTGGTCGAGGAGCAGCGCCGCCTCGGCGACGCGGGCGAGCTCGCGGCGATGATGGCCGCCGACCGGGCCTTCCACGCGGAGATCGTGCGCAACGCCGGCAACCAGATCCTCTGCCGCCTCTACGACCAACTGCGCGACCGCCAGCTCCGCATGGGCGTGGCCCTGCTGCACGCGCACCCCGAGCGGGTGGAGCGGACGCTGGCCGAGCACCGGGAGATCCTCGACGCCCTGCGCGCGGGAGACGCCGACACGGCCGCCGCGGCGGTACGGGCCCACGTGAGCCGGGTCGGAGAACTGGTGCGGGGGACCACCCGATGAGCTCCCCGTCCGTCGCCGCCCCTGCTGTGTTCAAGGACCCGCCGGGCGGCCGCAAGGCGGTGCTCGTCTGGTCGATCGGCGTCGCCGTCTACTTCGTGGCGGTCATCTTCCGCACCAGCCTCGGCGTGGCCGGGCTGGAGGCCGCCGACCGCTTCCACGTGAACGCCTCCGCGCTGTCCACGTTCTCCCTGCTCCAGCTCCTCGTCTACGCGGGCATGCAGATACCCGTCGGCCTGATGGTGGACCGGCTCGGCACCAAGAAGGTGCTCACGCTGGGCGCCGTGCTCTTCACCGCGGGCCAGATCGGCTTCGCGCTCTCCCCCTCCTACGGGATGGCCCTGGCGGCCCGCGCCCTGCTGGGCTGCGGGGACGCCATGACCTTCATCTCCGTACTGCGGCTCGGCACCCGCTGGTTCCCGGCCCGCAGGGGCCCGCTGATGGCGCAGCTGGCCGGCCTGGTCGGGATGGCCGGCAACCTGATCTCCACGCTGGTGCTGGCTCCCGTGCTGCACGGGGTCGGCTGGGTGCCCGCGTTCGCGGGCAGCGCGGTGGCGGGGCTGGTGGTCCTGGTCCCGCTCGTGCTGTTCCTGCGCGACCACCCGGAGGGGCACGAGCCCGCGCCCTCGCCGGCGTCCGGCGCGGGTGGCTTCGTACGGCGCCAGATCGCAGACTCCTGGCGCGAGCCGGGCACCAAGCTCGGGCTGTGGGTGCACTTCACGACGCAGTTCCCGGCGATGGTGTTCCTGCTGTTGTGGGGGATGCCCTTCCTCGTCGAGGCCCAGGGGCTGTCCCGGACCACCGCGGGCGGGCTGCTCACGCTGGTCGTCGCCTCGAACATGGCGCTCGGCCTGGTCTACGGCCAGGTCGTCGGCCGGAGGCAGTCCTCCCGGATCCCGCTCGCCCTGGGCACGGTCGCCCTGACCGCCCTCCTCTGGGGCTCGGTCCTGGCCTACCCGGGGGACCACGCGCCGATGTGGCTGCTGATCGCGCTCTGCCTGGTGCTGGGCACGTGCGGGCCGGCGTCGATGATCGGCTTCGACTTCGCCCGCCCCGCCAACCCGGCGGACCGTCAGGGCACGGCCTCCGGAATCACCAACATGGGCGGTTTCATCGCCTCGATGACGACCCTGCTGGTGGTGGGCCTGCTGCTCGACGCCACCGGGGACAACTACCGCATCGCGTTCTCTTCGGTGTTCGCCCTGGAACTCCTGGGCATCGCCCAGATCCTGCGCCTGCGCGGCCGCGCCCTGGCCCGCGAACGCGAACGCGAACGTGAACGTGAACACGAACGGGTAGGGACGGGCGTGCCCCCGCAGTCCGGGGCGGCCGTCCTGCCGGCCCCGGTTCAGGCCGCCACCGCCGTGGCCGCCGCCGGGGCCGGCACCCCCGTCGGCACCCCTGCCGACCCGCGGCCGGTCCGCTGACATCCGGTACCGGCCCGGCATGCGCGTCGGCCCCCGAACCGAGGAGGACGGGACGGCTCGGAGTGGGACAGACCCCCGTCCTTTCCCACCCGTCCGACCGCCTGCTCCACGGAGTCGGGTTCCGGCCAACGCGTGCCGAGCCTATGAGGGCTCCGCGCGGTCGCGTGTGCACTGCGCGCAGGGACCGTTGACAATCCGCGCAGCAGGTTTGACGGCAGCCGGGCAGTCAGCCAGCCGGGCAGCCGGGCAGTCAGCCAGCCGGGCACAGCCAGCCGGGCAGTCAGGGACCTGGGCAGCTAGGCCGTGCCGCCGCCCCCGGTGCCCGCCGAGGTCTCCTCCGCCGCCACGCGGCGGAACTCGCTCGGGCTGGCCCCGTACGTATCGCGGAACAGGCGGCTGAACACCGAGGCGTTGGTGAATCCCCAGCGCAGCGCGACGGTGTGGACGGGGACGGCGAGCTGCCCGGGATCGGCGAGGTCCTCGCGGCAGTGCTGCAGCCGGCGCCGGCGGATCGTGGCCGCGACGCTCTCCCCGCGCTCCCGGAAGAGCAGCTGGAGCCGGCGCAGCGACATGCTGTGCCGGGCGGCGACCACGGAGGGGCTCAGCTCGGGATCGCCGAGGTTGTGCCCGATGAAGGTGTCGATCCGTGCCAGCAGCGCCCGGGTCCGGCTCTCCTCGGACAGCTCGTCCTCGGCTCCGATCTGCCCCGCGAGGCAGGCTCCGGCCAGGTCGAGGGCGACGGAGCCCAACTGCTCCAGCTCGGCGGGCGCACACTCCTCCCCGTGCGCGGCCAGGGAGCGCATGTACTGCGCGAGGATCGCCCCCATCCCCCGGTCGGCGGGGATCCGCTCGGCGAGCAGCCGCTCCACCCGGTCCGACCGCAGGGGGAGCAGCGTGCGGGGCAGCGAGAGGATCACGACGTGGAGCGGCTGGGTGCCGAGGACGCCCGACTCGAACGGGCGGGAGGTGTCCCACAGCACCAGGTCCCCCGAGAAGGGCCCCGAGTCGTGCCGGTTCTGCGCGACCCACGTGGTCCCACTGGTCACCAGCCCCAGCTGGTACTGCTCGGGATCGCTGCTGCGCACGTGCGCCGCCGTGCGCCGGGAGTGCAGCGGGGCGTAGCCGAGCTGCTTCACCTGGACGGAGCCCAGGTCCAGCACGGCGGCCTCCGCCCGGAAGTCCCGGGCGTGCTCACTCTTGATCGCCGTGGACACCAACTCCTGCGCCACCACGTCGGCGAACCAATCGAACCGGTCCGCCGCCGGCACGGCGGCGGACGACATCATCGACCACACCAAGGGTTCTCCGAACCTAAGGAGTGACGGAGAAGTTGGCCAGGATGGCCTCGGCCAGCGCCGGGTCACCCTCCACCTTCACCCGGTCGGCCACGGTGTGCGGACGCACCCGGCCGGCCGCGAGGCGTACGTACGTCTCCCAGTCCAGGGTCAGCGTCACCGCGGGCCCCAGCGAAGGGGCCTTGTCGATGGTGCCGCGGCCCTCCGCGTCGACCCGTACGGTCCGCATGAACTCCAGCGCCCCGTGCACGTCGATGACGACGGCCGAGTTCGCGGGCGCGCCCGCCTTCTTCGCGACCACCTTCGGCAGTCCGGAGAGCAGTACGTCCCTGGCCACGTAGGCACCCGGCGAGTCCCAGTTCCCCGGTGCCCCCAGGGCCGCCCGCAGGTCCTGCTCGTGGATCCACACGTCGAACGCGCGCAGCCGCAGCGAGTGCTCCAGCGTCGCCGGCTCGCCCAGCGGGCCGCGGATCATCGTGTCCGGTTCCCGCTTCTCGTTCCGCAGCTGGCGGGAGCGGCGGATGATCGTGTACTCCAGCTCGGAGGTCATCTCGGGCGCCGTGTGGTGGCGCCGCACGTCGACCTGCACCTCCATGTACCGGGAGAACTCGTCGACCACGTGCCGCAGGTCCCGCGGCAGGGTGTGGATCGGCCGCGGGTCGCCCAGCTGCTCGCACTCGATCCCGATGACGTGGGACACGACATCGCGCACGGACCAGTTCGGGCAGGGCGTCGCCCGGCTCCACTCGCCTTCCGTCAGCGGAAGGACCAGCTCGGATATCGCCTCGATGGAGTGGGTCCACGCGTCGGCATAGGGCTGAAGGCTGGGATGCGGATGGACGGTCAACGGGACCCCTCGCGTGCTGTTCATTGGCCTGTTGGCGCGTTGGCGCATGTGGCGGGTTCTGGAAGCTTGTGCAATGGCTTCAAAACTACGCTGCCGGTGAGCACCCCGGCAGTGCTTTCGTGTGACGATCGTAGGCCCGAGTTGACGGCTTGAAAGCCAGGACGGTGGTACTGTGCGCGCTTCCCTGATCCAAATCGCGGTGAATGAGGGGGAGTCGGTGGTTTCCCGCCGCTCCCGGGCCGCCGACCTCGTGCGCGAGCAGTCCGGCTCGGACCTCGTGGTCCTGCCCGAGCTGTGGACCGTGGGCGCCTTCGCCTACGAGCAGTTCGAGACAGAGGCCGAGCCGCTGGACGGACCGACCTACGGGGCCATGGCCGCGGCGGCCCGCGACGCCGGGGTCTGGCTGCACGCCGGCTCCTTCGTGGAGCGCGCGGGCGACGGCTCGCTCTACAACACCGCACTCGTCCTCTCCCCGACGGGCGAGCTCGCCGCCACGTACCGCAAGATTCACCGCTTCGGCTTCGACCAGGGCGAGGCCGTCCTGATGTCCGCGGGCGAGTCCCTGACCACCGTCGCCCTGCCGGAGCAGACCCTGGGACTGGCCACCTGCTACGACCTGCGCTTCCCGGAGCTGTTCCGCGGCCTGGTCGACGCCGGGGCGACGACGCTGGTCGTCTCCGCGGGCTGGCCGGCCCGCCGCCGGGGCCACTGGACGCTGCTGAACCGGGCGCGCGCCGTCGAGGACCAGTCGTACGTCCTCGCGTGCGGGACGGCCGGCACCAACGGGGGCGTGGAACAGGCCGGCCACAGCCTGGTCGTGGACCCGTGGGGCGAGGTCCTCGCGGAGGCGGGCCCGGGGGAGGAGATCCTGACGGTGGACCTCGACCCGAAGAAGGTCGCCGAAACCCGCGAGCAGTTCCCGGCCCTGAAGGACCGCCGTCTCGGCCTCTGAGCCCGTCGGAGGGCCCGCACCACCTGCGTGCTTTAGTCGCCCGGAGCCCTCGGAGGCCGAGGACGAGAGCACGGACGGGGTGCGGGCCATGACGGACGTGAAGGCAGACGAGAGACGGTGGTTCCGTCGGCGATCGTCCTGCTGCCGGCCGCCTGGGCCGATCCGCGCCGCAGCCCGGCCCTCGCCTGGGCGTTCGCCGCACTCGCCGTCATGGTGACCGCGGTGGCGCTGACCGCCGGGGGCTGGCTGGCGTACAACGCCCATCTGAGGCCTTCGTACACGCTGACCGGGGCTACTCGTCGCCCGGGCCCTCCCGCTCCTTCTCCGCCATCCGGATCACGCACACCGCGACGGCGATCAGCAGCGAGGCGTCGGCGTCCTCGCGGACCACGTGCACGGCGTACGTCTCGCGGATCCGGTACCACTGCCGGGAGATCAGGGCGAGCAGCTCACCCTCGTACTCGACCTTGAACTCCCGGTCCAGGATCCGCCCGCTGACATCGAGCTCGGTGCCCTCGTTGAGAGTGACCAGGTAGTGGTTGCGCAGCAGGGAGAGCCGCTTCTTCCGGATCACCGCGAGCCGCCGCTCGTCGCGCTCCAGCGTCATCGCGTCGCGCAACGCGAAGAGCTTCTCCCGCAGCGTGATCAGGATCCGCCCGTCGGGGTCCTTCAGCTCCAGGGTGTCCCGGAACCGCAGGGCCTTCCCGTCCACGAGGAAGGCGTGCCGGCCGTCCTCGTCCTCGATCCAGTAGTCGTCCCCGATGGCCAGCATTTTGTCCCGTACCAGGTATTTCACGCCCTCATCGCTGCCCGCGATAGGTTCCGGTCATGCCACTTCTCTACGTGACCGACCTGGCGTACCCGGCGCGCGGGCGCCGCTACGGCGACGAGGACGTCTTCCTCACCGCACGCCTGCGCGAGCACTTCCCGCTGGCCCTCTGCCACCCCCTGGACGCGGAGGCCCTCCTCCCGTCCTTCGACACGGTCGTCGTCCGCAACAGTGGCCCGGTCCTCCACCACCAGCAGGCCTACGACTCCTTCCGCGCGGCCGCCCTCGCCGCCGGCACCCGCGTCTACAACCCCCTGACGGGCCGCGGCGACATGGCGGGCAAGCAGTACCTGGTGGACCTGACCACGTCCGGCCACCCGGTCATCCCGACGGTCGACGACCCGGCGCACCTGTCCCTCCTCCCGGCGTCCCCCACCTACGCGGTGAAGCCGAAACAAGGAGCGGACTCGATAGGCCTGACCTTCACCCCGCACCCGGACTGCGCCCCGGGGGAGTTCCTGATCCAGCCGCGCATCGACTTCGCCTACGAAGTCTCCTTCTACTTCGTGGACGACAGCTTCCAGTACGCCCTGTACGCCCCCGACCCGGCCCGCCGCTGGGAGCTGGTCCCGTACGAGCCCACCCCGGCGGACCTGTCCTTCGCGCGCACCTTCATCGACTGGAACACCCTCACCCACGGCATCCAGCGCGTGGACGCCTGCCGCGCCCCCTCGGGCGAGCTCCTCCTGGTCGAACTGGAGGACCTCAACCCGTACCTCTCCCTGGACCTCCTCCCCACCGAGACCCAGGACGCCTTCGTCACCGCCCTGGTCCGCTCCCTCCACAGCTTCGGAACCTCTTAGCCCCGCGCACTGGCGGCGACGGCCCGCCGGGCCACGTAGCGGAGCAGGGCCCAGATCGCCGAGGCGTTGATCAGGGCGCTGACCAGGACCGCCTACTCATCCTGCGCCGCGCTGCGTACCTGGTCAGAGCCGTGCACGCGGCGCCGGAGGGAGCGCGGGAGATAACGCTTGGGTCACGGTCGGAGGCCGCGTGCAGCAGTCGGGGAGCGGGCTCCGTCAGGTAGGCCGGGGGAGCCAAGGGGGCTTCGGGAGGGGTGCAGATGCCCAAGAGGCACGGGCCGGGTGGCCATGCGAACCGCTGACGTTCCCGCCTTCACGGCCTTCGTGCAGGCACGGTCCTCGGCATTGTTCAGGACCGCTCTGCTGATCACCGGCGAGCGGCACGTGGCCGACGACCTGGTGCAGTCCACGCTGGAGCAGGTGTGCCGGCACTGGCGCAAGGTCCGCTCCGCCGACGCGCCGGAGGCCTATGCGCGCCGGATCCTGGTGAACCTCGCGAACGACCGCTGGCGCAAGCTGCGCGGGCGTGCGGAAGTCCCCCTGGACGACGGCATCGGGGGCGGGCACGTCGATCCGTACAAAGGGCTCGTGGTCCGCGACGAGTTGATGCGCGAACTGCAGTCCCTGCCGGTCGGCATGCGCACCGTACTGGTGCTGCGGTACTTCGAAGACCTCGACGACGCGGAGATCGGCCGCTTGATGAACATCTCGGCCGGCTCGGTCCGGTCCCAGGTGGCCCGGGGCCTGTCGAAGCTCCGGTCGACCGTCGGTACACAGGCACTGCGCGCAGGTTCGGAAGGGGCGTCATGAAGGACTTCGACCTGGAGGAGGAGCTGGCCGCGGCCATGCTCGACCGTGCGGGCCAGGAACCGCCGCGCGGCTACGACGTGGACGGCCTCATCGGGCGGGTACGGCAGCGCCGGCGCCGCCTGCAGACGGGTGCGGTGGCGGCCGCGGTGATCGTGGCCCTGGGGGCCGGCTTCGTCGTCCAGGAGGGCAGGGACCGCACCTCGACACCCGCGCCGGCGGCGACCGTGCCGAGCCCGGACATGCCCCCCACCCCCTCCGTGCCCGTCGAACGGCCCCCGGTCGACCTGGCGCGGGCGATGAACACCCTGTTCCTCTCCGCCCTGCGCTACCAGAACCCGGCCACCCGCTCACAGGTGGATCCGGCCGAGGTGGCGGCACTGTTCTCCAACGAGCCCAATTACCGGCGGATCTGGGGCGCCGACTCGCTCGGCGTGACCTGCGGTACCGCGGTCGACGGCGTGCTGCTGCCGGGCCGGGTCCTGCTGTACCGGGGGACCGAACCGCTCGACCGGACCCCTTCCGTCACCTTTGACGCGACCACGGGGAAGGTGGTCGAGCTGACCTGCGCGACGAGCTCCGGAGACGGCAAGGGCGGTGACCCGACCGTGTCCGGCTTCTACGGCGGACTGGTGACGGCCGCCAAGTCCGGTGACTCCGCGGCACCGGAGACTCTCGGGAAACAGTTCGTGACCGAGCACCTTCGATCCGCCCAGGGTCCGGACGCCGGCACCTGCTCCTTCACCACACCCCCCTTCTGGCTCGCCGACAACCCCGCGTCCGGAACCCTCACCCACGGATGGACCGTGAACCTCGGCGGCGCCTCCGCCTTCCCGGTCGAAATCGACGAGACCGGGAAGATCGCCAGATCCTGCGGCGGATGAGCCGCCCCGCCGGCCGCCACTGAGCCGGCGTACGCCCTGAGCAGGTGCTTCGTGCGGGCGTGATCCTGCGTTCACAGGCGGATGGCAAGCTTGAAGCATGAACGATGCTGCCCCGGCGCCCACCCCCGCGCCCGCACCCCGTCGCGCCCGAGTCCGTGCCCCCGAGCTGATCGGCAAGGGCGGCTGGCTCAACACGGGTGGGAAGGGTCTGACCCTCGCCGACCTGCGAGGACGGATCACGATCCTCGATTTCTGGACTTTTTGCTGCGTGAACTGCCTGCACGTGCTCGACGAGTTGCGCGAGCTGGAGGAGAAGCACCGCGACACCGTCGTGATCGTCGGGGTGCACTCGCCGAAGTTCGTGCACGAGGCCGAGCACTCCGCCGTCGTCGACGCCGTCGAGCGGTACGGGGTGCACCACCCCGTGCTCGACGATCCCGAGCTCGCGACCTGGAAGCAGTACGCCGTCCGCGCCTGGCCCACGCTCGTGGTGATCGACCCCGAGGGGTACGTCGTCGCGCAGCACGCCGGCGAGGGGCACGCGCACGCCATCGCGAAGCTCGTGGAGGAGCTGGAGGCCGAGCACGAGGCCAAGGGGACGCTGCGGCGCGGGGACGGGCCGTACGTGGCGCCCGAGCCGGTGGCGGGCGACCTGCGGTTCCCCGGGAAGGCGCTCGTGCTGCCCTCCGGGAACCTGCTCGTCTCCGATACGACCCGGCACCAGCTGGTGGAGCTGGCCCCCGACGGGGAGAGCGTCGTACGGCGCGTCGGCGGGGGCGAGCGCGGGTTCGGGCCGGAGGCCTTCAGCGAGCCCCAGGGGCTGGCGCTGCTGCCCGACGGGTCCGTGGTGGTCGCCGACACCGTCAATCACGCGCTGCGGCGCTTCGACCCCGTGACCGGGGCCGTGGAAACCGTCGCCGGGACCGGGCGGCAGTGGTGGCAGGGGTCGCCGACCTCGGGGCCGGCCCTCGAAGTCGACCTGTCCTCGCCGTGGGACGTGGCCTGGTGGCAGGGCCGGGTGTGGATCGCCATGGCGGGCGTCCACCAGCTGTGGACCTGGGACCCGGAGAGCGGCACCGTGGCCGTCGCCGCGGGGACGACCAACGAGGGGCTGCACGACGGGCCGGCCGCCGAGGCCTGGTTCGCGCAGCCGTCCGGGCTCGCGGCCACGGAGGACCGGCTGTGGATCGCCGACTCCGAGACCAGTGCGCTCCGGTACGTCGAGGTGGGCGAGGGCGGCTATGAGATCCGCACCGCCGTCGGCAGCGGGCTCTTCGACTTCGGGCACCGGGACGGCGACGCCGCCCAGGCGCTGCTGCAGCACCCGCTCGGCGTCACCGCGCTGCCCGACGGCTCGGTCGCGGTGTGCGACACGTACAACCACGCCCTGCGGCGCTACGACCCGGCGAACGGGCAGGTCACCACCCTCGCCACCGATCTGCGCGAGCCCAGCGACGCCGTGCTCGTCGGGGACGACATCGTGGTCGTGGAGTCCGCCCGGCACCGGCTGACCCGGCTGCGGCTTCCCGAGGAGGCCGTACGGGTGGACGCGGTCGCCCACCGCACGCAGCGGGCCGCCACCGACGTGGCCCCCGGCACGCTCCGGCTCGACATCGTCTTCCAGGCGCCGTCCGGCCAGAAGCTCGACACCCGTTACGGGCCTTCGACCCGGCTGCTGGTCTCCTCGACGCCGCCCGAGCTGCTGACCGCGGGGGAGGGGGCCGGGACCGACCTGTTCCGGGAGCTCGCGCTGAACCCGGAGCTGACCGGGGGCGTCCTGCACGTCTCCGCGATGGCCGCCTCCTGCGACGACGACCCCGAGAACGAGTACCCGGCCTGCCACGTCCACCAGCAGGACTGGGGGGTCCCGGTCAACATCACCTCCGGCGGCGCGACCCGCCTGCCGCTGGTCCTGGCGGGGATGGACGACGAAGCTCCGCCTCAACCCACTTGCCCCGCGGGGGGAGACCCCCCGGCGGCCACGGTCACGACGGCGTGATGACGCGGGCTCAGTTCGCCAGGAACGCCAGCATCACGTTGGCCAGGAGGTACGGGTCGTCCGCGCCGCACAGTTCGCGGGCGCTGTGCATCGACAGGATGGCCACGCCGATGTCGACCGTCTGGATGCCGTGGCGGGCGGCGGTGATCGGGCCGATCGTCGTGCCGCACGGCATCGAGTTGTTGGAGACGAAGGTCTGCCACGGGACGCCGGCGCGCTCGCAGGCGCTCACGAACACGGCGCGGCCGCTGCCGTCGGTCGCGTAGCGCTGGTTGACGTTGACCTTCAGGATCGGGCCGCCGTTGGCGCGCGGGTGGTGCGTGGGGTCGTGCCGCTCCGCGTAGTTGGGGTGCACGGCGTGGCCGGTGTCCGAGGAGAGGCAGATGGCGCCGGCGAAGGCCCGCGCGCGGTCCTCGTAGGAGCCGCCGCGCGAGAAGACTGAACGTTCCAGCACGTTGCCCAGCAGGGGGCCGTCCGCGCCGGTGTCCGACTGCGAGCCGTTCTCCTCGTGGTCGAAGGCGGCCAGGACGGGGATGTGGTCGAGCGTGCCGGCCGTGGAGGCCGCCACGAGCGCCGCGACGCCCGCGTGGACCGAGAGCAGGTTGTCCATGCGCGGGCCCGCGAGGAGCTCGCGGTCGCGGCCCAGGTAGGCCGGGGGCTCGATCGAATGGACCATCAGGTCCCAGCCGGCCACGGAGCCGCGCTCCAGGCCTTCCTCGTCTTCCAGGAAGGCGATCAGGTCGCCTTCGTGGACGTCGCCGAGGCCCCAGATCGGCTGCATGTGCCGCTGCTTGTCCAGCTTGAGCCCGTCGGTGTTCACCGACCGGTCCAGGTGCACGGCGAGTTGGGGTACGCGCATCAGCGCACGGTCGATGTTGACGAGCCGTTCGGTGCCGTCGAGCAGGGTCAGGCGTCCGGCCAGGCCCAGGTCGCGGTCGAGCCAGGTGTTCAGCAGGGTGCCGCCGTAGATCTCCACGGCGATCTGCCGCCAGCCCTGGGCGCCGGTGTCGGGCAGCGGCTTGACCCGGAGGTTGGGGGAGTCGGTGTGCGCGCCGATGATCCTGAACGGGGTGTGCGCGGCGGCGCCTTCGGGCACGTACCAGGCGATGATCGCGCCCCCGCGGAGTACGAACTTGCCTCCCGTGCTCGCGTCCCAAGC
Source organism: Streptomyces sp. NPDC059957 (assembly GCF_042730015.1). Taxonomy (NCBI): domain Bacteria; kingdom Bacillati; phylum Actinomycetota; class Actinomycetes; order Kitasatosporales; family Streptomycetaceae; genus Streptomyces; species Streptomyces sp. NPDC059957. Next base: position 31,547 of record NZ_JBHWMB010000001.1, read on the forward strand.
GTCGGTCTCGGCCAACTGCCTGAATCCGGCCTTCTCCAGCCGCTCGGCCGCGTTGGCCACGGCGTGGTACTGCGACGGACTCGCCGCCAGGAAGGTCATCAGGTCGTCGGTGTGGCCGCGGTCGAAGCGGGCGGCGGGAGAGCTCATGTAGTTCACCTTAACGACGGTCGTGTTCGTCATGGCCGGACTGCGGCGGATAGCCGGAGTAAGGGCGGCGGGGTGTGTGTCCCGGGCCCCCGGTGCTTGTCAGCCCGGCGGACGGTCGAAGCGGCGCTGCAGTTGTCTGCGCTCGCCCCGGCGGATGCGCGGGAGCATTTCCGGGGTCTGCGCGGAGCGCTGCGCGCGCCTCTTGCGTCCGGCGCAGAAGATACAGGCCTCACCGGGAGGGGCGTCGGGGTCGATGGGTGCGCCGGGATGCTCGGAGCACCCGGAGGCGTTGCGCGGCCGGGACAGCTCGCGGGCCACGATGAAGGCCCGGTGCAGGTCGTCGGCCATGGCGACGAAGTCGTCGGGGGGCGAGGACAGGCTCAGGTGGAAGCGCCGCTCCTCGACCGTGCGCAGGCGGGTCTGGAGCGCCTGGAGCGTGTACGGGGGCTCGGGCACGGGATAGCCGAGCCGGCGCTGCTCGCCGGCGGGCGGGGTGGCGGCGGACGCGGCGCGGACGCCCTGCGCGCGCAGTCCGAGGCGGCGCCGGTCGTTGCAGATCAGGCAGCGCCCCCAGCCGTCGGGCGCCTCGGGGTCCAGCGCGCCGTTGGGGTGTTCCGGGCAGCCGGTGTAGCTCTTGGCGGGCGCGAGCCCGGCGGCGGTCTGGAAGGCGGTGTAGAGGGCGTCGGCCACCGATTCGTACTCGGTGGGGTGGGCGCCCTCGTAGAGCTCCTTGAGGTGGTCTCCGAGGCTGCCCACGGCGGACTGCAGCTCTTTGAGGGCATAGGGCCGCCCGGTCGGGACCGAGTACCCCCTGCTGCCGCGCTGCTGCTCCTGTGGACTCATACCCACGAGCGTCCCACGAACCACCGACATCCCGGGAACCCCCCAGCCCACAGGCGGTACGGGGCCCTGGCAGAGGCCCCCCGCGCGCACGCCGACGGCCGGGCCCCCGTGCGGAGGACCCGGCCGACTGCGCGTACGTACACCGCGTACAGCTGGGGAGGAGGGGGACCGGGCCTAGAAGGCGGCCTCGTCGAGCTCCATCAGGGTGTTGTCGACGGACTCGGCGAGCGCGCGGGCCACCGAGACGCCGGGCAGGATCTGGGAGGCGAAGAACTTCGCCGCCGCGATCTTGCCGGTGTAGAACGGCACGTCCTTGGCGGAGGCGCCTGCCAGCTTCTCGGCGGCGACGGCCGCGCCCTTGAGGAGCAGGTAGCCGACGACCACGTCACCGGAGGCCATCAGCAGGCGGGTGGTGTTCTGGCCGACCTTGTAGATGTTCTTGACGTCCTCGCCGGTGGCGGTGAGGTCCACGATCATCTGGCCGACGATGGCCTCCAGGTCGACGGCCGCCTTGGCGAGCGCGTCGCGGGCCGGGGCGAGGTCCTCGCCGCCGGGGCCCTCGGCCAGGAACTTCTTCATCGTCTCGGAGAGGACGTTGAGGGAAGCACCCTGGTCGCGGACGATCTTCCGGAAGAAGAAGTCCTGGCCCTGGATGGCCGTGGTGCCCTCGTAGAGGGTGTCGATCTTGGCGTCGCGGATGTACTGCTCGATCGGGTATTCCTGCAGGTAGCCCGAGCCGCCGAAGGTCTGGAGCGACTGCGCGAGCTGCTCGTAGGACTTCTCGGAGCCGTAGCCCTTCACGATCGGCAGGAGCAGGTCGTTCAGCCCGACCAGGGACGCGGCGTCCTCGCCGGCGGCCTGCTTGACCTGGATCTCGTCCTGGATCGAGGCGGTGTACAGCACCAGGGCGCGCATGCCCTCGGCGTACGCCTTCTGCGTCATGAGCGAGCGGCGCACGTCGGGGTGGTGCGTGATGGTGACCTTGGGGGCGGCCTTGTCCATGAACTCGGCCAGGTCCGGACCCTGCACGCGCTCCTTGGCGTACTCCAGCGCGTTCAGGTAGCCGGTCGACAGGGTCGCGATGGCCTTCGTGCCGACCATCATCCGGGCGAACTCGATGATCATGAACATCTGGCGGATGCCGTCGTGCTTGTCACCGATCAGCCAGCCCTTGGCGGGGTGCTGGTCGCCGAAGGTCATCTCGCACGTGTTGGAGGCCTTGAGGCCCATCTTGTGCTCGACGTTCGTCGCGTAGACGCCGTTGCGCTCGCCCAGCTCGCCGGTCTCCCAGTCGAAGTGGAACTTCGGGACCAGGAAGAGGGACAGGCCCTTGGTGCCCGGGCCGTGGCCCTCGGGGCGCGCGAGGACGTAGTGGAGGATGTTCTCCTCCATGTCGTGCTCGCCCGAGGTGATGAAGCGCTTGACGCCCTCGATGTGCCAGGAGCCGTCGTCCTGCTGGACGGCCTTGGTGCGGCCGGCGCCGACGTCCGAGCCGGCGTCCGGCTCGGTGAGGACCATGGTGGAGCCCCAGCGCTTCTCGACCGCGAGCGCGGCGATCTTCTTCTGGACCTCGTTGCCCTCTTCGAAGAGGACGCCGGCGAACGCCGGGCCGGAGGAGTACATCCACACGGCCGGGTTCGCACCCAGGATCGTCTCGGCGAAGGCCCAGATCAGGGAGCGGGGCGAGGTGGTGCCGCCGATCTCCTCGGGCAGGCCCAGGCGCCAGTACTCGGAGTCCATGAAGGCCTTGTAGCTCTTCTTGAAGGACGCCGGGACGGGCGCGGTGTTCGTGGCCGGGTCGAAGACCGGCGGGTTGCGGTCGGCGTCCTCGAAGGAGGCGGCCAGCTCGTTCTCGGAGAGCTTGGCGATCTCGCTGAGGATCGTCTTGGCGGTCTCGGTGTCCATCTCACCGAACGGGCCAGTGCCGTACACGTTGTCGCGGCCGAGTACCTCGAAGAGGTTGAACTCGATGTCGCGGAGATTCGACTTGTAGTGCCCCATGGCGACGGCTCCGTTAAGGCTCGGTGAGAGTGGTTCCTCGTGCATACCAATCGGTAACGTAATGATGCTACCCGCCGGTAATAAGGGCAACCCTTCCGTGGTGACTGTGACCAGGGTCAAGTTCGAGCTCGCACCAGACGGTCTTGCTCCCGGGTCCCCGGATGACGCCCCATTGCAGCGCGAGCGCGTCGAGCAGGGCTAGGCCCCGGCCGGATTCCTCGTCTGTCGCCGCCTCCCGCGGTACGGGCCATGCGCGCGGGTCGGGGTCGGTGAGCTCGACCCGCGTACGGGCTGCCCTTCCGGTGACCCGCAGCGTGACGGCCGTGCCGTGGCCCAGGTGGGCGAGGGCGTTGGTCAGCAGCTCGCTGACGCAGAGCTCGGCGTCGTGGCTCCCGAGGTGTTCCCGCACTGCGTGGCGGGCCAGCGGGACGGCACCGGGGGTGGCGATGAGGTGGAGCGTGAGGTCGCTGTTCATGGGGTGCCCGCCAGGGCTTCGGCCAGGCGCTGCGCGGTGGCGGCGTTGCAGTTGCCGAGGGCGATGAGGGGTGGGCTCGTGTAGCGCCCGGCGTAGGAGAGGAGGTGGAGGTCGAGGGAGGGGAGGACGATTCCGTGTCCGGCGAGTGCGGAGCGGAGGTTGTCCAGGGCCTGGGTCGCCTCGTGGTCGTGGGGGTGGTCGCTCATGGCGGAGCCGGCCTTTCGCAGCGGGGAGTGACGAACTGCTCACAGGCTGGCGTGGCCGGGCGTAGCGTGGGAAGGGTTTCCAGTCCACAGCGCGAAGTGTGGAAAGCAGGCTCTGACGGTGGGTACGAGCAAGGACATTGACGGCTCGGCGAGCGTGCCGGCGTTCTACGGCAAGGAGTTGCGCTGGCGCCGCGAGGCGGCGGGGCTCACGCTTCAACAGGCCGTCGAGGGCAGCTTCTACGGGGTCAGCTACCTGAGCGAGATCGAGCGCGGTCAGCGGCGCATGCCGGTGGATCTGGCGCAGCATGTTGATCAGGTGCTGCGGACGGACGGCTTCTTCGCGCGCGGCTGCGAGGACGTCCGTAACGCGAAGCAGGGTGCGCACGCGGGGTATTTCGCACCGGTAGCGGAAGCCGAGCTGCGGGCGCAGACGATTGAGGAGTGGTGCAACGCGCTCATTCCGGGGCTGCTCCAGACCGAGGCGTACGCTCGCGCGGTCATTCACGCCACCCATCCGTTGGACCTCCCTGAGGAAGTGGACGCGAAGATCAGCATGCGCTTGCGACGGGCCAAGCTCTTCGATGAACCGAAGAGGCCGGAGTACTGGGCTGTCCTGCACGAGTCGCTGGTGCGGAATCCGCTTCTCCCGCCAGCCGAGATGGCCGAGCAACTGGACCAGATCGCTGCCCTGGCAAGGCGAAGGCGCATCGTTCCACAGATCCTTCTGTGGAACGCGCCGACCCGGCCCTTCATGGAGCTGTCGCTCATGTTCATGGAATTCGATGACGAGCCGCCGCTGATGTACACGGAGGGGCCGTACCACGGCCAGACGGTCGACGATCCGGCCCTCGTGAAGCACTACCGCAAGGCATACGATCGGCTCAGGGCCGCCGCACTGCCGCCGGAGGCGTCCCTCGCGATGATCGAGGATGCGGCTGAGGACTACCGAAATGGCAAGCACCAACGCTGACTTGCGTACGGCCAACTGGCGCAAGAGCAGCTACAGCAACGGCGACGGCGGTAACTGCGTCGAGGTCGCTGACGGGCTCCCCGGCCTCGTCCCCGTCCGGGACTCCAAAGTGCAGGGCGGCCCCATCCTCATGATCGGGGCCACCGCATGGACGGGGTTCGTCGCGGGGCTGAAGTCCCACTGACCGGAACTCGTCGTCCCGGCGGGCCACCGCCTCGGTAGGCTTCGGGCCATGTACGGCTACGACCAGAACGTGAGCGCGGGGCAGCAGGGCGGCTACGCCCAGCCCCAGCAGGGCTACGCGCAGCAGCAGCCTCAGCAGCCGCTGTACCCGGAGCCCTCGCCGCCCTCCCTCGCGGACGCGGTTCGCGCCTTCACGACCGGGTCGCTGTCCGCCGAGGACTTCCAGCAGATCTTCGCCTCCTCGAAGGTCTACTGCCCGCGCGGCGACACCCCGGGATTCCTCGCGCTGCACAACACGCAGCAGCCGGTCATCCCGATGTTCACCACGCTCAAGGAGCTGCGCCGGTACGCCGGCAAGGAGTCCAAGTACTTCGTGATCACCGGTGCCGAGGTGATCGACCTGCTGCCCACCGGCTACGGCTTCGTCCTCGACATGGAGGGCGACCACCGGATGGTCTTCGACGCGAAGGCGGTCGAACAGATGGTCGACTTCGCCATGCGCCGCATGTACGGCTAGGCACACGAGGCCCGGGGGGCTCACATGCTGCGCGTGCACTTCGAGGCCGAGGACCTGCTCAACGTCACCTTCGCGAGCGAGCCGCTGCCCCTGGTGGAGCTGGCCCTCGCGCTGGTCGCCGCGCAGCGTACGGACCAGCAGGCGGTTTTCGGCCGTTGGCGGAGCCTCGCCGCGCGGGAGCTGCCGGGGCGGGTGCGGCCGCTGTTCGATCTCCTCCGCCCCGACGGCGACAACCCCCACTTCGTGGAGCCGTACGCCCGGAGCCTGGAGGAGGGCCTCACCGTCATCCGGGACCGGGTCCCCTTCCTCACGCCGGAGGGGCTGGCCCGCGCGGCGACCCGTGCGCCCGGGTCCCCGTCCTGGCTGCGCGCCCTGTGGGGGCAGGACCGGGAGGCCTGGGACCAGCTCGACTCCGCGATCCGGTCCGCGTACGACGTGCTCATCGCCCCGCACTGGCCGCGCATCCGGCAGTCATTCCAAGCGGACGTGGCCTGGCGGACCCGGCTGCTGGCCGCGCACGGGATCAAGGCCTGCCTGGCGAGCACCCACCCGGCGGCCGACTGGTCCGGCCTGGTCTTCGAGGTGGGCCGGCCGCCGGACTACGAGGTCCGGCTCGGCGGGCGCGGGCTCGTCCTGATGCCCTCGCCGTTCTGGACGGGCCGCCCGCTGCTCGACGACCACCCGGACGGGACGTACGTACTCCTCTACCCGGCGCTGACCCCCCTGCCCCTGGTCTCCCCGGACCGGGCGGACGGCGCGCTGGACGCGCTGCTGGGGCGGACCAGGGCGGCCGTGCTCCAGCTGCTGATCGAGCAGCGGACCACCTCCGAGCTGGCCCGCGACCTCGACATCAGCCTTCCGTCGGTCTCGGAGCACACCCGCACCCTGCGCGCTGCGGGCCTGATCACCACGGCGCGGGACGGCAAGGCGGTCCTGCACTCCGCGACGGCCCTGGGCGTGGACCTCCTCCACAGCGGCGGCTGAGCGCAGGTTTCGGCGGTGCCCGAAAGGATCGCGGGGTCAGGTGCCGAGGGCCGAGAGTGGAAGCAGCGGGGAGCCGGGTAGTACGGGGGGGCTCCCCGCTCCCTTCCTCTCCCTCAAAGCGCCTTGACGGGGTGCCTGCCACGTTCGCGCCAGTGTCACATTCTTGTCATGACACCCAGCGAAACTGCTCTCTATGCCGTGCCAGACTGGGAGTTGAAACCTGAGTCCGGCGAAAGCAGCCCGTTTTCCGCAGCCCGCTGGCCCAGTTGGAATCGGCTGTGCGCTTCCAGGCGCGCGGAAACCTCGGTGATCATGCGCCGCTCAGTTCGGAGGGAGATGCCCAATTTGCGGGCCGCGGCTTCGTCGGTGAGTCCGTCGGCGAGAAGGCGGAGAAGTTCTCTTTCCTGCGGGGAGACGGCGCTGACGTCCCGGGTCCGCTTCGGCTGGGCGATGGGCGCGGCCGCCTCCCACACCTGTCGGAAGAAGGCGTACAGGGCGGCGACTATGCCCGGTTCCTCAACGAAGATCGCGCCCTGGGAACTGTCCTCGTGATTGATCGGAATGAGAGCCGAGCGCCGGTCGAAGATCTGGAGCCGGAGAGGCAGTACGGGAACCGTGCGCGTTTCGGCGCCGTTTTCGGCCAGCCAAAGGGCGTGTTCCAGGCTTCCCGGGTCGTTTCGAACACTGTCAAGGTAAATGGTCTTCATGACCACCGAGCGCGAGAGGAGGGACTGTGCCAGGGGTCGACTGGCCGCCCGGTTCTCCGCGGTCTGCGGACCACCGGGGGCGAACGCCAGGGTCTCCGTGGTCGTGGCCGCGACCAGCTCGTCCATCCGCTCCCGGACCGCTTCGACGCTGGCCAGCCGCTCGAACGCCTCCCCCCGGCCGTACGAGTACTCGACCGCGTACTCGTTGGCCAGGCGCGCCGCTACCGCCCGGAGCTCTTCCATCTCGTGCTGCTGCTTCGCCAGCTCCGCCTGCTTCTGGGACAGGACGGCTTGGAACACCTTCTCGGGGTTCATCGGCATGAGGGTGTCGGGGTCCTGCCACGACCGCCGTATGAGGGCCAGGTCGGCAAGAACGTCGAGGCAGTTCTTCACCTCGGAGTCCGTGATGTCCAGGGCTGCGGAAATATCCGCAATGGTGATCCCGGGGCGGCGCAGCAGCAGTAGGTATACCGGTTCGACTGCTTTGTCCAGGTGGACATTCTTCAACATCAATCCCCCCCAGAGAGTGTGTCGGCCAAAGTGTATAGGCCATCGATTGTCGGTCGGGGAGCCCCGCTGGGCAAGTCCAAGTCACCCGAAATGCGGTATTTACGCCTAGGGGTTCTCTATGTACATGGTTCACGTGGTGGCCACGTGCGCCGCGCATCAGTCGCTCAAGGAGCCGGAGGTGCTGATGCGGGCATTGCAGCGGGCCGACGAGGCCCGGGGGTGGCTGGAGCACGCCCGGATTCACCCATCACGGGGCGGGGCAAAGGTGGTGCTTTTCCTCATCGGCCCCGACTCGCGCGCAGCGCGGCAGTACGGCCGTGAGCTCTTCCGGCGGGCCGTGAGTAACGAGCCGGCGCTGGACACGTGGGCACTCGCGGAGTGCGATCTCCTTCCCGTGGCGTGACGTCGGCCGAACAGCCGGCCGACACGGTTGTGTCATGGATCGTTTATGCCACCGCGTGCCTCTGGATTTGCCGATGCGCACGGAAAGCATGGGGTCTGTCAACACGGAGCTTTCCTCATGGGGGTACTTGTCGTGCGTTTCGGTCTTCGACTTCTTGCCGCAGCGGCTCTGGGCGCCATGGTGTTCCTCGGGATCGGCCAAGGCGTCTCCCCGTCGACCGATCAGCCGGCGGTCGCCTCGGTCACCGCGCCCACGCCCACCCCGACGACTTTCAACGACGTCGGCTGGCAGTAGAGGCGCCGGCAGAGGCGCCACCAGAAGCGACAGCAGAAGCGACAGCAGAAGCGACAGCAGAAGCGACAGCAGGAGCGACAGTGCGAACGGCCCGCCGGCGGCGGGCCGTTTTCTGCGTTCCGGTCCCGTAATCCCAGGCATGAACCGGTCACAAGCAGATTGTGCCAGGCCGGATCTCTGGTCCGGCCCTTCTCGGTCGGCAAGGATCGAAACATCGAAAGGGGCGGCCGCGGTTTTGAACTCGGGGCTTCCCGGCCGATATCCGGTTGTTCAATCATGTCAATAGGAGCAATGGAATGACGCAGACCGCCGTAACCACGTTCACCGCTCAGCAGGTCGCCGAGGCCGAGAAGGCGGCGCAGACCCTGGAGGCTCTCGTGGCGCGCCTCGGTTCCGACGAGTCGTTCGCCGCGGCTCTGAAGGACAAGCCCCGCAAGACGCTTGCCGACGCCGGCATCGTCATCGAGAAGGAGTCCATGGAGTCGCTCATGCTCGTCGACGCCGAGCGCTTCGACCGGGCGTGTGAGCTCCTCTTCGACCTGGTCGACTCGGACTTCCTCATCACGATGTCCTCGCCGTCCTGCGGCTGAATCAGAAATCCCGGCGTGCTTCGGCTACGTGATTCTTCATAAGAACTGAGCCGCTACTCGCCTCCGGCCGGGGCGCAAGAGGCGACATCTCCGTCGTCCTTGCGCCCCCGGCCTTCTCTCTGGGTGAAGAGGTTTTGTATGTCACGCGTGCTGCTGGTCAACCTGGCCAGTCTTCCCATGGATGGGAATCAACCGATATTCCCCATCGGCGTCCGGTGTGTCCAGGACGCCCTGGACCGCGCGGGCCACGTGACGCGGCTCATGGATTTCGTTGCGGAGCCGGCCGGTCTGACCGACCTCGACTGGCTCGATCAGGCGTGGGACGTCATCGGGTTCACCATCCGGAACATCGACCCCATCGACATCACCTGCAGCACGCACGTGGACGAGTACGTCTCCTTCGCGAAGCGCGTGCGGACCGAGCTCGACCGGCGTGGGCTCGACCCGGTGCTGGTCGGGGGCGGGCCGGGGTTCAGCCTGTTCGGCGACACCCTCGTCGGCAGGCTCGGGCTCGACGTGGGAGTCATCGGCCCGGGTGAGCAGGTCATGCTCGACATCGCCACGGACCCTCGGTCCTTCAAGGGACGAGGGGGCGTCCTCCAGGGACGGCGGCACTGCGGATTCCTCACCGACACCCTGAGCCACCCGGCCTCGCTCATGGCGGCCTACACCAACGCGCACCAGGCGATGATCGGTGTGGAGACCCGTCGCAAGACCTGTTACCAGACCTGCGGGTACTGCCCGTACGCGTACATCGAAGGAGACAACGCCGGAGACCTCAAGCCGCTGGACGTCCTGGCGGACGAGATCCGTGCCATTCACCGTGCGGGATTCAGGCGCATCTTCTTCACGGACGGCATCTTCAACAGTGAGCTCCGGTTCGCGAAGGAAGTCGTCCAGCTCGTCAAGGACCTCGCCCTCGACGGCTTGACCTGGTCGGCGTACTTCACGCCGAAGCCCTTCGATGAAGAGTTCGGCGAAATGCTCCAGGACAGCGGAGTGGAAGCCGTCGTGGTGTCACCCGACAGCCTCGACGACGTCATGATGCGGAACCTGGGCAAATCCTTTTCGAGCCGGCACGTCTCCCGATTCCTGGAGCGCAGCCGCAGGAACGACCTTCCGGTGAAGGTCAACGTCGTGTTCGGCGGCCCGGGCGAGAGCAGGGAATCGGTCCGGAACAGTGCCCGTTTCATCAACGAGAACCTCCGCGACGACGAACTCGTGATGCACGTGGGATATCGCGTGCTGCCCGAGACTGCCCTCGCCAAGCAACTCGGCACGGACGACGACCAATTGCTCTACCCCGTGTTCTATCCCTTCGATCTCGACGTGTTCACGTGGATCGTCCAGGACCTGGAATCCCGCTTCATCACCCCCCAGCTCATGATGAACCTGATGGCCGGCCGTGCGGCCGCACGCAAGATGGCGAAAACGGAAGCAATGCCCGCGGTCCCGTCCCAGGGGCGGACCTACCTCACCCTGGCTTCGGTAGGAGGGGGTGGTGGCGGTGGCTGCGGAGTCTGACGTGGCGCTGACGGCACGCCGTCTTCAGGCCGGAGAGGTCGACACGGCTCTGCGGCTCTGCCCGTTCGAGGACGTCGACGCCGACGTCATCCGCCGGGAACTGGCGGCCGGGGCGGACTACTGCTGGATGGGCCTGTTCACCCCGGACGGAAAGCCGGCGGCGGTGCACCGGGCCATGAGATGGGGCCGGCACCTACTGCTCAAGGGCGTCTTCGTCGACGAGGAGTTCCGGGGGTCGGGGGCCGCGCTGGCAGTGGCGTTCGCCATCCGGGACTGGGCCCGGGAGGCCGGATACGAAGGCGTCGCCGCCTGGGTGGAGCCGAACAAGCCCGAGGCACGGCTGGGCACCAGGCTGCGGCTGCGGCCCGTCGGCCCGCGCCTGCACCGCTACCTCGTCGAGCTGCCGTACGGCTCCGGCACGGAGCGCCCGGCCGGGACGCCCCAGCGCACGTCCGGGACACCCCCGCGCACCTCCGGGACACCCCCGCGCACCTCCGGGACACCCCCGCGCACCTCCGGGACACCCCCGCGCAGCTCCGGGACACCCCCGCGCACGTCCGGCACGCTCGTCGTCCCGGGCGGATCCGGCGCGGCCCCCATGGTCCCGGAACTGCTCGGCGTTGCCGGGAGCCCCTCGGCCAGCACCCCCTCGGCCGGCACCCGGCTCGCCTGGGTGCTGGACCGCTCGCGACTGGTCCTGAGCGGCAACCCGTGCCGTTCGACGGGCGACCTGGACGGGTTCCTGGCCGCCCTCGAGGACACCGCGGTGTCGGTCGGCGCGACCGCCGCCGAGGTCGTGCTCGAGGCGGCGGACATCATGGCCGCGTTGGCCATGGCCGGCCTCGGGGCGCGGCGGCTGAGCCGGTCCCCGGTCACTCTGGGCATGGTGTCCTTCCCGGGCGCCGAGCCCTCGGGCACGCCGGTCCACCCGGCCGCGACGGAGCTGAGGACACCGTGATCGGCGCGCACGAGGCGCGGCGCGTCTGCCTGGAGGAGAGTCCCGGCACGGCGGCGGAGCTGCTGCGGCGAGAAGGACTCGACCCGCGGGGCCTCGAGCGGCTGCTGTTCTCGACGGCCGACGCGGAGGAACCCGCCCGGTCGGAAACCGTACGGCTGCTGGACGCCTGGGAACGGCCGACCGAGGCGGAGCTGTACGTGCCGTCGCGCCGGGACGACCGTCCCCGGGGCCTGATCGTGGGCCTGCACGGCGTCGGGAGTTCCGGGGCGGTGCTCCGGGACCACCTCCGGGCGCTCGCCGAGGCCTGCGGCGCCGTCCTGCTGTGCCCGACCGCGCTCCAGCCGTACGGGGCGAGCAGCAACTTCGACCTGGCCGGAATCTTCGGCAGCCGCTTCCGGGGGGCCCGGTGGACGACGGAGCCGGGCGACTTCCCGGTGCGGGCCCTGCGCTGGGCCCGTACACACCTGGCCGTCGACGTGAACCGCTGCGCCGTGGTGGGGGCCTCGATGGGGGGCATCGCGACGTGGGGCATGGCGTCACGCCGCTGGGACGGCCTCGCCATGGCGGCGTCCGTCAACGGCGCACCCTCGATCTGGGAGATGTTCGGGCCCGACAACACGATGCGCGAGCTGCTGCCCAACGTCCTGAACGTGCCGCTGACGGTGGTGCACGGAGTCCGGGATCAGCAGATCCCCCTCGTCCTCGCGCGTGATGCCGTGACGCATCTCAGGGGCCGGGGCCATCAGGGGATCTCGTTCGTCGAAGTGCCGGACGGAGAACACAAGCTGAGCACGATGGCGATCGAGCCGGGCAATCCGCAGTTCGACGAGGTCGTCCGGTGCTTCGGCGCCGCGAAGAGGACGCCGTGGCCCGCCCGGGTCCGCCACCGCGCCCGCGAGAGGGCGCACGGCCGGGCCCACTGGGTGGAGATGGACGAGCTCCACCCCGGGAGCACGGCGACCGTGGACGCCCGTGCGGTGGACCGCCGGCACCTGGTCATCCGTACGTCCGGGTGCTCGCGGCTGCGGCTCTTCCTCGGTGACCGGCTGGTGGATCACGGCCGGGTGCTGGTGACCGTCGACGGCGAGTCCCGAGAAATAGATTTCCGTCCGTCCCTGGTCGATGCCGTATCGACGTACGCAGAGGCGGATGCCGACCCCGGCCGCATGGCGCAGATGGTCGTCGACATGGCATTGCCCGAGATGCGTGAGGAAGAAGGTACGTCTTGCTGAGTCGTGATGAAATGCGCCGTCTGCTGCTGGTGCGCGGTCCTGAGCAGGAGCAGCTGTTCGCGGAGAGCCGGAAGCAGCGGAACGAGCACTTCGGTGCGGCCGTCGTGCTGCGAGGGGTCATCGAGCTGACCAACGTCTGCCGGGTGAACTGCGACTACTGCCCGATGCGTCGGGACAACGTGCGCGAGAACGACACGTACTTCCTGGAAGCGGACAAGATCGTCGAGCTGGCCGGACTGATCCGGGACAACGGCATCGACGTCATCCTGCTCCAAGGGGGCGAGACCCCGGCGCTGATGCCGCTCCTGGAGGAGGTCATACCGCGGATCCGCCGGCTGTACGACGACCGGGTCGAGATCCTGCTGAACGTCGGCAACCTCAAGCGGTCCCAGTACGAGCGACTGCGGGCCGTGGGCGCGACGAGCTACATCCTCAAGCACGAGACGAGCGATCCCGAGCTCCACCTCAGCCTCCGGCACGAGACGCTGGAGTCGCGCCTCCGGTGCATGCGGGACCTCCAGGAGGTGGGCTTCAAGGTCGGCACGGGGCTGATCTCCAGCCTGCCGGGGCAGTCGCTGGACAGCATCATCGACGACATCGAGCTGGCGGGGGAGCTCGGTGTGGACATGTGCAGCGTGAGCCCCTTCATCCCGGCTCCGAACACGCCGATGAGCATCTCGCCCATCGGGGACAACGAGCTGGCGCTCAACGTCATCGCCGTTCTGCGGCTGCGCTACCCGCACTTGCTGATCCCCTCGGTCAGCGCGCTGGAGCGGGTGGGCGACGGGGGCCAGTCGCGCGGCCTGGACGCCGGCGCCAATGTGATGACCGTGAACTTCTCCAGCGCCAGCGACCAGAAGCGCTATCTGATCTACGGGAAGAACCGTTTCGTCGTCACGCTCGACCACGTGCGCGGGCTCGTCCGGTCCTCCGGGCTGGAGCTGAGCGGGTCCCGGTTCATCGAGCCGTCCCTCACGAGCGGGGTGGCGGTCTGATGAGCGCCTCCGTGTCCGACGCCGCCGTGTCGGAAGTGAACGCCGGCCGGTTCCTGCGGTTCTGGACCGCGCAGACCGTCTCCCAGGCCGGCCAGCGCTTCGGGATGATGGCCCTGCCCGTGGTCGCGATCGAGACCCTCCACGCCGGGGCCGCGGAGGTCGGTTACCTGACCGCCGCGCTCACCGTGTGCTACCTGCTGATCGGCCTGCCGGCCGGTGCATGGGTCGACCGGTGGTCGAAGCGGACCACGATGATCAGAGCGGCGGTGGTACGAGCCGTCGTACTGGCCGTCGTCCCCCTGCTGTGGGCCTTCGACCAGCTCTCGCTCGGGTGGCTGTACGCGGTCGCGGTGATCGTCGGTGTCGCCTCGGTCTTCTTCGACGTCGCGTACCAGTCGTACGTGCCGTTCATCGTTCCCGACCACGACATCGAGCGGGCGAACGCGAGGCTGGAGTCGTCGGCCCAGATCTCCGCGGCCGGAGGGCCGGCCGCGGCGGGGCTCCTCCTCAAGGCCGTGAGCGCGCCCCTGGTGATCGCCATCGACGCGGTGGCCTACGTGGTGTGCGCCGGTTTCCTGGCGACGGTCAAGGACTCCGAGCCTTCCCGCGATGAGAAGGCGGGCGAGGATTCACGGCTGGCGCAGGACATCCTGGCCGGTGTCCGGTTCGTCGTGGGCAATCCGGTACTGCGGCGGCTGTGCGTGTCGGTGGGGGTGTCGAACTTCTTCGCCACCATCACCATGACGCTGACGCCCCTGCTCATCCTGCGGACTCTGGGTCTGGGTTCCACGGTCATGGGGGTCGTCCTCGGCGTGGGCACGCTCGGCGGCCTGGTGGCCTCGCTCACCCTCCCGAAGGTCCGTGCCCGGTTCGACGCGGGCAAGGTCATGGCGGTCGGCCTCGTGCTGGCGGGCGTCTCCATGGTGGCCTTCCCCGTGGCCGGATCCCTGGAGGAGTCCTCGGTCGTGGCCCCGGTCGTCCTGCTCGTCCTCGGCCAGTTCGGAATGACCTGGGGCGCGGTGACCTTCAACATCGCGCAGGTGAGCGTGCGCCAGCGGGTCTGTCCCAAGAACATGCTGGCCCGGATGACCGCTTCGATCCGGTTCGTGGTGTGGGGAAGCATGCCCCTCGCGGCGATCCTGGCCGGCTGGCTCGGCTCGCAGATCGGCATCGTGCCCTGCCTGTGGATCGGTGTGGCGGGTGCCCTCCTGACGGCTCTCCCCATCACCGGGATGGACCGGCTGATCCGTTCCGTGACGCCGGCCCCCGAGTCCGGTGTCTGAGGCCCGGCGCGGGCTGGCCGCGGCCGTCCTCTCGTCCGCGGGACGGATCGGCGAGGGACTCCCGCAGGCCACCGCGAGCCGCATCGCGCGGTGCGCCGAGCAGTACCGCGGAGCGGGTGTCACGGACGGCGACCTGCTCGTTTTCTCCGGCCTCGCCCCGGAGACGCTCCTGGCGGCCGTGGTCGCGTGCTGGAACACCGGCGCCGCGGCGTGGGTGACCCCCCGCGAGCCGCAGGCGTTCGCCGCGCACGGCGCGTCCTTCACCGTCGCTCCCGGGCCCGCCGGGGAGATCGCGGTGGCACGGCGCGCCACCGCGGCCGGGCCGGTTCCCGCCGGTCTCGGCCTGCTGCACGAGACGTCCGGATCCACCGGCGAGCCCAAGCTCGCGCGGCGCAGCGTAGAGAGCATCCGCGCGGAGCACATCGGCTACCGCGCGGGCCTGGGCCTGGGCGCCGAGGACACCGTGAGGATCCCCGTACCGGTGGCGCACTCCTTCGGTTCGGGGGTGGCGCTCTCCGCGCTGCTGTCCGGGTGCCGGGTCGACGCCCGTCCGTTCACGACGCCCTC
This sequence comes from Streptomyces sp. NPDC059957, assembly GCF_042730015.1. Classification (NCBI taxonomy): domain Bacteria; kingdom Bacillati; phylum Actinomycetota; class Actinomycetes; order Kitasatosporales; family Streptomycetaceae; genus Streptomyces; species Streptomyces sp. NPDC059957. The sequence goes on from NZ_JBHWMB010000001.1 coordinate 46,936, forward strand.
GGGCGTGGCCCGGGATCTGGACCGGGGCAGGAGCACGAAGCTGGCCGTCACCCCGGCCCTGCTGCGGCTGCTGACGAAGACCCGGCGCACGGGGGACTCCCGGCCGCGGGCGGTCCTCGTCGGCGCCGGCCCGGTCTCGGACGAGCTGGACGCCGCCTGCGCGGCCCGCTTCGGCGTCCCGGTCACCCGGGGGTACGGGTCGAGCGAGACCGGCGGGATGTTCATCGGATCCCGCGGGCTCGGGCAGCCGATCCCCGCGGTCGGGATCGCCGGCCCGGATCCGGGATCCCGGGGCGAGCTGGTCGTGCGCACGGCGACCCCCGTCTGGGGCTACGCGCACGAGCCCGTACGCGACTCGCTGCTGTGGCGCACCGGGGACGTCGTCGAGCGGGACGCCTCGGGTCAGGTGTGGTTCGCCGAGCGCGAGCCCGGAGCCGTACGCGTCAACGGCAAGTTCGTGGACGTCTCCCCGGTCCGGGCCGCCGTCGGCGAAGTGGCGGGTGTGGAGGAGGTCGAGTTCCTGGTCCTCCCCCGGGCCGGCGACGCGGAGTTCGAGGACGTCTACGCGGTGGTGTCCGGACGGCCGCCCTCGCGGGAAACCGTGGAGGACGCGCTGTACGCGAGCGCTCCGTCCGGTGTCGCCCCGCGGCTGAGGATCTTTGCGGAATTCCCGCGGACCGCCATCGGAAAGCTGGACCGCGCTGCGCTCACGGAATGGATCAGGACGAAATGACGGAACAACCGGTGCCGGATTCCCCTGACGGGCTGACGGCGGTGATGGACGCGATCGTCACCGCGGCCGGGAAGGCAGGGGCCGACGACAGCGTGCTGGCCCGGCTGCGGTGCCTGCGCACGGCGGACGAGGACACGCTGCTGAAATCGCCCGCGGAGCTCGGTCTCGACTCCCTGACCTGGCTGGAGGTGCTCACGGTGCTCGAAGAGCGCTTCGACGTCCTGCTGCCCGACGTGGTGGTCGTGACTCCCGAATCGCGCACGGTCCTCGGTCTGGCACGTGCACTCGCGGAATGTCGGCGCGCAGCGCGCTGAGTCGGACAAAGAGAAAGGTCGAGTATTCATGAATGTCGTCGCCAGCGGAGCGCGGTACCGGGTCATCGATGACTTCCTGCCGCCGGACCAGCTCGCGGAGATCCGTGCGGTGATGGAGCGCCGGCGATTCGAAGAAGTCGCCAGCGTCATCTATCCGGAGACGGACGGGCACGCCTTCCGCTCCCGCGGAGCCGTGCTCCGGCAGGACACCGGGGCGCCGACGGCGGAGTCGCGGGACCGGGACGAGCAGCCCGCCGCCTACCGGACGATCCTCGGCGAACTCGGCTCGCACGCCGACATGTTCGGAGTGCCCGGACAGGACTGGTCGGCGGTCGGCTTCAGCTTCTGGCAGTACCCCGCGGGAAGCCGGCTGGGCTGGCACAACGATGTGGCGAGCGGCCGGCTGGGGGAGTTCGTCTTCTTCCTCCACGAGGAATGGAAGGCGTCCTGGGCCGGCGAACTGCTCATCCTGGACGCCGATCCCGAGACCCTCGGCGTCGACACGACCGGCATGTCCGCGATGGAGGCCGTCGAGGCGAAGGCGAGCCTGGCGTCGCACGCCCTGACGGCCGTCGTGCCGAAGCCGAACCGGCTGGTCCTCGTCCAGGAAGGCACCATCCACTGCATCAACCGGGTGGACCGGACGGCGGGGACGACCTTGCGGCAGACGATGACCGGCTTCGTCGCCGGCGCCGCTCCCGCGCCCGAACAGCGGTCCGTGGAACGGCTGTCGTCCCTGCTCGGTGCCGTCTAGGGCCCCCTGAGCACCCAAGCATCGGCCTAGGCAGGCCCAGGCCCAGGCCTACCGGCTTCCCCCGCTTCCCCCGCTTCTCTCGCATCTCTCGCATCTCTCGCAGGATTGGAAACAGGAACATGGAAGAACTGTGGATCACCGAAGGCCCTCGGGAGTTCGACCGGTGGCTCGCACAGGGAAAGGTCGACCCCGAGCAGGTCGAGCGCATCAGGGAAGGACTGGAGATCACCGCCGAGGGGCGGGTCGGTGAGATGGGCGGTCTCCAGACGCCGGAGATCTACTTCCCCGGACTCACGGCCCGGCCGTGGTGGAGCCGGGAGGACTTCCCCTGGCTCGACGGGCTCGAGGCCGCCGCTCCGGCGATCCTCGAGGAGCTGAAGTCCCTGGGCGTCAACCTCGACAGCGCCGTATCGCATCCCACGGGCCTGGCCGAGGACGGCAAGTGGCGTGCGCTGTACCTGTCGTGCATCGGCCGCCCGTACGCCAAGAACGTCTCCGCCTTCCCGAACACGCTGAAGACGCTCTCGGGCATCCACGGGGCCACCGACAGCGGCATGACGTACTTCTCGACGATCATGGGCGGTACGCACATCCGCCCGCACTCCGGCTTCAGCAATGCGCACCTGCGCTGCCACCTGTCCCTGGTGGCGACCGAGGGGTCCCGCATCCGGGTCGAATCGGAGACGCGTGCCTGGCAGGAGGGCAAGGCGTTCGTCTTCGACGACTCCTACGACCACGAGGTGTGGAACGAGGGCGAGGAGCGCCGGACGGTGCTGCTCTTCGACTTCTGGCACCCGGAGCTCACCCCGCCGGAGATCGAGGCCCTCACGCACATGATGGGCGTCTGGCGGCGCATGTACTCACGGCACTTCTGGGCGCACCAGATGGACGCCTCGTCCCCCGGACCGACTTCCCTCGCCGCTTAGGAGAACAGACCGCCGTGACTGTCGACACCTGGTCCGAGACCGAATCATTCCTCAGTGGCGTGCTGTGTGCGCCCGACCCCGACCTCGCACGCGCCCTTGACGTCGCCGAGGAGGCCGACCTGCCGGTCATCAACGTGTCCGCGCTCCAGGGCAAGCAGATCAGCCTGCTGGCGCGGATGGTCGGTGCCCGGCGGATACTCGAGGTCGGAACCCTGGGCGGCTACAGCGCCCTGTGGCTGGCCAAGACGCTGCCTCCGGGCGGCCGCATGGTAACCATCGAGAACAACCCGGTGCACGCCGTGGTTGCCGCGGACAACATCAGGGCGGCCGGGCTCGACGACCGCGTCGAGGTCCGGGTGGGCAATGCCGCCGAACAGCTGGAGCGGCTCGCGGACGAGAGGGCCGAGCCCTTCGACTTCTTCTTCATCGACGCCGACCAGCACAACAACGTCACCTACTTCGAGAGCTGCCTGCGACTGGGCCGCTCCGGCAGCGTCATCGTCTTCGACAACGTCGTGAGGTCCGGCGAAGTCCGGAACCTGGAGACGTCGAACGGCGCCGTCCGCGCCACGCAGCGGGTGCTCGAACTGGTCAGCAGCTCCGATCGGGTCGACGGGGTGGTCTTCCAGACGGTGGGCCACCGAGGGCACGACGGCATGCTCGTCATCCGGATGAGCTGACAGCGGCACGGGGCCCGTGGGCGCCTCCCGACCGGTTCGGCGGAAGGCGCCCCCCGCCGCCGCCCGCCGCCCCCGCCGCCCCCGCCGCCCCCCGCCCCCCGGGCCCGAGTGGGCGGATACACCAATGAGCCGTGCCGATCGCAGGGCGTGACCGACGAGGAGGAAGACAAGTGACCCGTGACATCCGCACGGTGGACGACGTCCTGCAGATGTTGGATCGACTGTTCACCACGGAGACCGACCGCTGGACGGATGGATCGTGCGACTGGTGGGACGAGTTCTACGCCAACCGGTCCCGCGACATCCCGTTCTTCGTCGACAAGCCGGACGAGAACCTGGCCTCGTACCTGGAACGCGGCCTCATCACACCCGGCCGGGCCCTGGACCTGGGCTGCGGGCCCGGGCGCAACGCCGTCTTCCTCGCCGCGCAGGGCTACGAGGTGGACGCGGTCGACCTTTCCCGCACCGCGGTGGCCTGGGGAGAGGAGAGGGCCCGGGAAGCCGGTGCGGACGTCCGCTTCCACTGTGGTGACATCTTCACCGTCGATCTGCCGCCCGGCCGCTACGACCTGATCTACGACTCCGGCTGCCTGCACCACCTGCCGCCGCACCGCCGGATCAGCTACCTGGCCCTGCTGGAGCGGGCGCTCGCCCCCGGTGGCCACTTCGCGCTGGCGTGCTTCGCCTCGGGAGCGACGGGTTCGAAACTGCCCGACGAGGAGTTCTACCGCACGCGCAGCCTGGACGGCGGACTGGCCTACACCCTCGATGACCTGCGCGGCCTCTTCCCCGCCTTCACCGAGATCGAGCTGCGTGCCATGAGGAGGCAGCCGTCCGATTCCCCGCTCTTCGGGGTGTCGCTCCTGAACACCGGGCTCTTCCGGCGCCCGCTCTGACGGGGCCGGCGGTACGGGGAGGGCTCCGGGAACGCAGAGGTGAGGGCTCCGGGAATGCGGCGGGGAGGGGGGATGTTCTCCGGGTGGCAGAAAGTTCGGGTTTCAACTAAACTCGACGCCAGAAGGAGGTTCCGACCATGCCTGCAGTGACTGTGGAGAACCCGTTGACGCTCCCGCGCGTCGGGGAGCCGGCCCAGGAGACGACCGCCCGCAAGGTGCTGGCCGTCACGACCGCCCCGGGTGGCTTCGAGGGTGAGGGATTCCCGGTGCGCCGTGCGTTCGCCGGGATCAACTACCAGTACCTCGACCCGTTCATCATGATGGACCAGATGGGCGAGGTGGAGTACGCCCCGGGCGAGCCCAAGGGCACCCCGTGGCACCCCCACCGCGGCTTCGAGACCGTCACCTACCTGATCGACGGAACCTTCGTCCACCAGGACAGCAACGGCGGCGGCGGAGTCATCAACGGTGGCGACACCCAGTGGATGACCGCGGGCAGCGGCCTGCTGCACATCGAGGCACCGCCGGAGTCGCTCGTGGTGTCCGGCGGGCTGTTCCACGGCCTCCAGCTGTGGGTGAACCTCCCCGCCTCCGACAAGATGATGCCCCCGCGCTACCAGGACATCGGCGGCGGCCAGGTCCAGCTGCTGTCCACACCGGACGGCGGCGCCCTGCTCCGCGTGATCGCCGGTGAGCTGGACGGCCACCAGGGCCCCGGCATCACCCACACCCCGATCACGATGATCCACGCGACGGTCGCGCCCGGCGCGAAGATCACCCTCCCGTGGCGCGAGGACTTCAACGCCCTGGCGTACGTACTGGCGGGGCGCGGCTCGGTCGGCGAGGACCGGCGGCCCGTCCACACCGGGCAGACCGCGGTCTTCGGCGAGGGCGGCTCGCTGACCCTGCGGGCCGACGAGGGCCAGGACTCCAACGCCCCCGCACTGGAGATCGTCCTGCTCGGCGGGCAGCCGATCCGGGAGCCGATGGCGCACTACGGGCCGTTCGTGATGAACAGCAAGCACGAGCTGCAGCAGGCGTTCGACGACTTCCAGGCGGGCCGGCTGGGCCGCATCCCCACCACCGCCCGCACCGGCCTCGGCCACCGCGGCACGGGCGAGGCCGACACCGAGTAGGTGTCCCGGGGTCCTGAGGGGCCCGACCTCGACGTGAGTACGTCACCGGCCGGCCGGGCGCGAGCCCGGACCGGCCGGACGCCGTTGGCGGGCCGGGCCGCGCCGACGGTCGAAACGGCACGACGCGGCGGCGGCATTCGCCCGCAGGGGTGGTCCGGGAGCCGCTAGGGTCGGCAGCTCACGAGGTCACCCCGGCGGTAGAGAACGGGGTCAGGGGGAGGGAATCTCGTTGAGCGCTGGACAGAGGAATCTGGCCGATCACCCCTTTATCGTCATCGTCGTCTTCATCTTCACCGTTCTCGGCGGACTGGTCGCCGTCAAGGAGCTGCTGGCCCCGGACGCCCCGCCGCCCGCGACGTCCGCACAGCCCCCGGCGCAGCCCTCGTCGCGCCCGAACGGCCAGACGTCGCCCGACACCGGCAGCGCCACGCGCGTGCCGTCCCCCGAGCCGGAGCCGGAACCGTCCGGGACCGACCGGCCCACCACGCCGGAGCGGCGTCCCGGGTCCGAGCCCAAGACCTCGCCGCCGGTGAAGCCGTCCTCCGCGCCTCCCGCGCGTCAATCCCCGCAGCACACCGGCCCCTTGACCGTTCGCATCCTGATGGGGTCGGGTGGCCAGATCGGGCCGAACGTCTGGCGGGCCCGGTCCACGCCCGGCGCCAACACCGAGGTCTACGACGTGACGGGTCGCCTGGACACCGGCTGCTTCGTGCAGTGGACGCTCAAACGCGGTGGCGAGGTGGTCAAGCTCCACAGCAGCGGCCGTTGCCGGCCGCCGAGCAGCACCCTCTTCAACTTCGGCGACAGCCTCAGGGAGGTCGGCAGCTACACGTTGCAGGCCGACATCACCACCAATTGGGGCCAGACGGGAAGCAAGACCATCGAGTTCGAGGTGGCCGCGGGCTAGGGCCGGTGGACGGGGACGCCCGGCAGGCCCTCAGGCCCTCAGACGCCCGCACCCAGCAGCTGGATCAGTCGCGAGCTGCTGTCGGCGCCGAAGCCCGCGGCGACTCCGCGGCGGTACAGGTCGGCGTGCGCGGCCAGGATCCCGGTGTCCACGCCGGAGTCGGCGGCGGTGTGGAGGATGTGCTCCACGCTCGCCGCGCACATGGCAAGGCGCTCGTGCTCGCCCTCGTGCGCGTCCGCGTCGATCAGCGGGGCGGAGCCCTCGTAGAAGGTGCGCATGGTGTCGGCCGTGTAGCCGGCGTACGGCACGATGTCCGCGGCCGTCAGGCCGTTGGCCTTCGCCACGGCGAGGGCCTGGTACCAGCCGGTGTACGCGGTCCAGAACATGATCATGTTGAGCTGGTAGTAGAGCTGCGCGTACCCGGCGTCCGTACCCCGGTAGTCGGTGGCGGAGAGCAGGTCGAGCGCCGCGCGGTGGGCGGCGTAGACGTCCTCGGGACCGCTGACGAACATCGACGAGCCCTCCTGGCCGATGCCGGTGGGCGGGACGTTGACCCCGCCCGTGAGGTACGAGGCTCCGCGCTCCTGCGCCCAGCGGGCGGCCGCCCGGGCCTTGTCGGGTACGTCGGAGGACAGGTTGGCCAGGACCCGGCCGCCGAGGTCGGCGCCGGCCAGGGCCGTGTACATGGCGTCCACGTCGATGAGGCTGAGCACGGTCAGCCCGCTCGCGGCGACCGCGCCGGCGGCGTCGGCGGCCCGCCGCGCGCCCCGCGCCACGAGCTCGGTGTCCTTGCCGGGGCTGCGGTTCCAGACGGTGACCTCGTACCCGGCGTCCAGGTAGGCGGCGGCCATGGCCCGGCCCATGGGGCCGAGTCCGATGACGGTGACCTTGTGCGTCGGCTGGTTCATGGCAGAGCTCTCCTCGGATCGATGCTGCGCGTCTCTAGAACGAACGCTCTATCCAGCGCTCGGAACGAACGTAGCACGCACTAGAACGAACGCTCTATCTAGATTCGGCGGTAGGGTTCCCCCCATGGCAGCAGCAGAGGTGAAGACGGCGGCGGACGGACTCGGGACGCGGGAGCGGCTGGTCCGCACCGCCTCGCGCCTGCTCCAGCACGGCGGGTACGAGAACGCGCCGGTCAAGCAGCTCGTCCGCGAGGCGGAAGCCACCCTCGGCTCGCTGTACCACTTCTTCCCCGGCGGCAAGCAGGAGCTCGCGGTCGCCGCGATCCACTTCGGCGACGAGGAGTTCGCCGAGGGGCTCCGCGTCGGGCTGTCCGCCCACGCGGACCCGGCGCGCGCCATCGAGGCCGTCGCGGAGCTGCTCGCCGAGGCGCTCGAAGCATCCGACTGGCGCGACGGCTGCCCGGTGACGCCCACGGCGCTGGAATCGGTCGGCCGCCTGCCGGAGCTCCAGGCGGCCTGCGCCCAGGCCTTCGCGAACTGGCAGGAGCTCGTCGCCGCCAAGCTCCTGGCCTGCGGCCACCCGGAGGCGCAGGCCCGCGACCTGGCGGTCACGGTGATCAACACCCTGGAGGGCGCCGAGATGACCTCCCAGGTCACCCGCAGCCGCACCCCGCTCCTCCTGGCGGGCCGGCACCTCGCACGCCTGGTCTCCTCGTACGCCTCCGAAACCGCGCAGGGTCGATCGGACTGATCATCAGGACCTGTGCCGGGCGAGGCGGACTCCTCACCGGCTGACCGGAGATCAGGCCTGCGTCGCGTAGCGGGACTTCAGCTCCGAGACCACCCCGAAGAAGGCCGCGGTCAGCGGTACGGCCAGGAGCATTCCGAGGATGCCGGCGACGCTCGCTCCGGCCGTGATCGCCAGCATGACCACCGCCGGGTGCATCTGCACGGTGCGGCTCTGCACCATCGGCTGGAGGATGTACCCCTCGATCATCTGGACCGCCAGCACCACGCCCAGGGCCCACAGGCCGATCACCCAGCCGCGGTCGGCGAGGGCGACGAGGACCGCCACGGCGCCGGAGAGGAAGGCGCCGAGGTAGGGGATGTAGGCGGTCACGAACACCAGGGCGGCCAGCCCCACCGCGCCGGGGACCTGCAGGATCAGCAGACCCGCGCCGATGAGGACGGCGTCGACCAGGGCCACGAAGGTGGTGCCGCGCATGAAGCCCTCGACGGCCCCGTACGCGCGCCGTCCCATCGCCTCCATCAGGTCGCCCGAGCGCTGCGGCACCATCGAGCGCAGGGTGCCCACGGCCCGGTCGGAGTCGCGGAGGAAGAAGAAGATCAGAACCATGGCGAGCAGGGCCGTCGCCGTCATCGTCGCGACCACGCTGAGTCCGGTGACCACGCCCGAGGCGGCCGTTCCGCCGAACTTGGCCAGCAGGTCCTTGGAGTTCTTGGCGACGTCCTCCAGGGAGGTGCCGAGCGCCCCGAAGTGCTTCGCGAGGGCCTCTCCGGCCTTCCGCAGGGAGTCGATGATCTGGTCGCCGGTCTCGATGAGCGCCAGGACGACGATGTAGCCGGCCCCGCCGACCACGGCGGCCACGGTCAGGCAGGTGAGGGCCGCGGCGAGCGAGCGGTTGACCTTCATGCGGACCAGCCACCGGTGCATCGGCCCGAGCAGGGCGGTGCCGAGCACGGCGAGGAGCACGGGCGTGACCACCGTCCGGAAGACGGCGCACAGCCACACGACGAGGGCGAGGACGGCGGTCGCGAGGAGGACGACGACGCACCAGGCGGCCAGGCGGCGTACGGGCTCGGGCAGCAGGGGGGTTGTCGGCACGGCTCATCCAAACACGGCCGGGGCCGGCCGCCCGGAGGTCAGTCCAGCGGGTCGGGTTCGGGTTTGGAACGCTCGTTCAGCACGAACCACGTGGACTTGCCCTCGCCGCGCGGGTCGACGCCCCAGTCGTCCGCCAGCATCTCCAGCAGCAGGACGCCCCGCCCGCTCGACGCCATCTCCCCGGGGTGCCGCTTGTGCGGCAGCTCGTCGGAGGCGTCCGCCACCTCCACCCGCAGCCGGCGCGAGCCCAGCTCGCCCACCGCCTCGGCGATCAGCAGCGCGTCCCCGTCCGTGTGGACCAGTACGTTCGTCAGCATCTCGGAGACCATCAGCACCGCCGCGTCGACCTGCTCCGGGTCCGCCCAGTCGTGCAACAGCTCGCGGATCTGCTGGCGGACCCCCGCGACCCGCTCCGGCTCGGCCTGGGCGACGGTCGTCATGGTGCGCCGGGCCGGCCGCGACGGGTGCAGCAGCGGGGTCTCGCAGCCGCAGCCCTCGCCCTCGCGGCAGAGCAGGACGACGGCGATGTCGTCCTCGCGCCGGTCGGCCAGCGGGCCCGTGGTGTGGTGCGAGGACGGGCCGTGCACCGCCTGGACCAGCAGGTCGGCCAGCCGCTCCAGGTGGCGGGGGTCCATGTCCTGCGAACCGTGCGTCTCGGGGTCCGGGGTCTGCGACTCCAGGATGGCCCGCAGCCGTGCCCAGCCCGTGTCGAGGTCGTGCCCGCCCGTCTCGATGAGCCCGTCGGTGCAGAGCATCATCGTCTCGCCGGGTTCCAGGGTGAACCGGGTCGTCGGGTAGTCGGTGTCCGGCACGATGCCGAGCGGCAGCCCGCCCGCCGTGGGCCGCATCAGGACCGTGCCGTCGGCCATCCGCACCGCCGGGTCGGGGTGCCCGGCGCGGGCCACCTCCAGCAGGCCGGTCTGCGGATCGCACTCCACGTAGAGGCAGGTCGCGAAGCGCGGGCTCTGGAAGTCGGAGTCCGCGCCGCCCCCGCCGCCGCGCGTACCCGGGCGCCCCGTGTCCGACCCGGTGTCCTGCTCCTGTTCCGAGCACAGGCCCGCCAGGAAGCGGGAGGCGCGCGAGAGCACCGCGTCGGGCCGGTGGCCCTCGGAGGCGTACGCGCGCACCGCGATCCGGAGCTGGCCCATGAGCCCGGCCGCCCGTACGTCGTGGCCCTGGACGTCGCCGATGACCAGCGCGAACCGTCCCGAAGGCAGCGGGATCATGTCGTACCAGTCGCCGCCGACCTGGAGCCCGCCGCCGGTCGGCACGTAGCGCGCGGCCAGCGTCATCCCGGGGATCTCGGGGCCGAGCTGGGGCATCATCGACCGCTGCAGGCCCGTGGTGAGCTCCCGCTCGGATTCGGCCACCCCGGCGCGCTGGAGGGCCTGCGCGAGCATCCGGGCCACCGTCGTCAGCACGGAGCGCTCGTCGGGGGAGAAGGACACCGGGTGCTTGAACGCGGCCATCCAGGCGCCCATGGTCCGGCCGGCGACGATCAGCGGCAGGAAGGCCCAGGAGATCCGGTCGAAGCGCTGGGCGAGCGGCCAGGTGGCCGGAAAGCGCCGCTTGTAGTCGTCGGGGCTCGGGAGATAGATCGCCCGCCCGGTACGGACGACCTCCGCGGCCGGGTAATCGGTGTCCAGCGGCATCTCCGCGAAGGGGCCCTCGTCCCCCGGATCGTGCCCGTGGTGCCCGATGATCGACAGCCGGTCGCCGGACACGCCGAAGACGGCCAGACCGTCGGGGATGAACCCGGGCATCGACAGCGAGGCCGCCACCCGCAGCACCTCGGCGGTGGAGCGGGCCTCGGCCAGCGCCCGCCCCGCGTCGAGCAGGAACGCCTCGCGCGAGCGGCGCCAGTCGCCGGTGATCGGGGTGTGCACGGCCGTGGTGCCGGGCTGGGCCTCGGCTATCTCCTGGATGGTGCCGATCAGCTCGTAGTCCACGCGGCCGTCCGGGGCGCGGTTCTCCAGCGGCTTCGAGCGGCTGCGCACGGTGCGCAGCACCCGCCCGTCCTCGTCCATGATCCGCAGCCGGGCCTCGGCGAGGGTGCCCTCGGCGACCGCGAGGTTCACGATGCCGTTGATCTCGTTCCAGTCCACGGGGTGGAAGCGCGAGCGCACGGCGACCTCGGGCAGCGCGACGGGCTCGGCGGGCAGCCCGAGCAGCCGGGCGGCCTCGCTGTCGAGGGTGACCGTCCCGGACGCGTTGTCCCATCGCCACAAACCGGTCGCGATGGCGGCCAGGACGTCCTCTGTGCGCACCCGGCCATCTTTACAGGTCATCCGCCTGACGTGCCTGTTCACCACCCCAGGAGGACGGGCCCGCACGGGCCCGCACGTGCTCCCGTCCCGGACGGTAACCTTGGGACGGTTGAATCCACCCTGGTATCACGTAGAACTGGATGACTGATGCATCGGTACAGGTCCCACACGTGCGGCGAGCTTCGTGCCTCCGACGTCGCCTCCGACGTCCGGCTGAGCGGCTGGCTGCACAATCGTCGAGACCTGGGCGGCATCCTCTTCATCGATCTGCGTGACCACTACGGCATCACGCAGCTCGTCGCCCGCCCCGGCACGGCCGCCAACGAGGCGCTCAGCAGCGTCACCAAGGAGACCGTCGTCCGCATCGACGGCAAGGTCGTCTCCCGCGGCGCGGACAACGTCAACCCCGAGCTCGCCACCGGCGACATCGAGGTCGAGGTCACCGCGGTCGAGGTGCTCGGCGCCGCCGCCCCGCTGCCCTTCACCATCAACACCGACGACGGGGTGAACGAGGAGCGCCGTCTGGAGTACCGCTTCCTCGACCTGCGCCGCGAGCGCATGCACCGCAACATCATGCTGCGCTCGGCCGTCATCGCCTCCATCCGCTCCAAGATGGTGGCCCTCGGCTTCAACGAGATGGCGACCCCGATCCTCACCGCTACCTCCCCCGAGGGCGCCCGTGACTTCGTCGTCCCGTCCCGCCTGAACCCGGGCAAGTTCTACGCGCTCCCGCAGGCCCCGCAGCAGTTCAAGCAGCTGCTGATGATCTCCGGCTTCGACCGGTACTTCCAGATCGCGCCCTGCTTCCGCGACGAGGACGCCCGCGCCGACCGCTCGCCGGGCGAGTTCTACCAGCTCGACGTCGAGATGTCCTTCGTCGAGCAGGAGGACGTCTTCCAGCCCATCGAGCGGCTGATGACGGAGATCTTCACCGAGTTCGGCAAGGGCCGCCCGGTCACCTCGCCGTTCCCGCGGATCCCCTTCCGCGAGTCGATGATGAAGTACGGCAACGACAAGCCCGACCTGCGTTCCAAGCTGGAGCTCGTCGACATCACCGACGTGTTCGAGGGCTCGGAGTTCAAGGCGTTCGCCGGCAAGCACGTGCGCGCGCTGGCCGTCCCGGACACCGCCGCCCAGCCGCGCAAGTTCTTCGACGGCCTCGGCGAGTACGCGATCTCGCTGGGCGCCAAGGGCCTGGCCTGGGTCCGCGTGGGCGAGGACGGCGGCCTGACCGGCCCGATCGCCAAGTTCCTCACCGAGGAGAACATCAAGGTCCTCACCGAGCGCCTGGGCCTGGCCGCCGGTCACGCCGTGTTCTTCGGCGCGGGCGAGTTCGACGAGGTCTCCAAGATCATGGCGGGCGTCCGCGTCGAGGCCTCCAAGCGCGCCGGGCAGTTCGAGGAGGACGTCTTCCGCTTCTGCTGGATCGTCGACTTCCCGATGTTCGAGGCGGACGAGGAGACCGGCAAGATCGACTTCTCCCACAACCCGTTCTCCATGCCGCAGGGCGGCATGAAGGACCTGGAGGAGAAGGACCCGCTCGACATCCTGGCCTGGCAGTACGACATCGTCTGCAACGGCATCGAGCTGTCCTCCGGCGCCATCCGCAACCACGAGCCCGAGGTCATGCTGAAGGCCTTCGAGATCGCCGGTTACGAGGCCGAGACCGTCGAGCGCGAGTTCGCGGGCATGCTGCGCGCCTTCCGCCTCGGCGCCCCGCCGCACGGCGGCATCGCCCCGGGCGTCGACCGGATCGTGATGCTGCTCGCCGACGAGCCGAACATCCGCGAGACCATCGCCTTCCCGCTCAACGGCAACGCGCAGGACCTGATGATGGGCGCGCCCACCATCCTGGAGGAGTCCCGCCTGCGCGAGCTGAACATCGCGCTGCGCAAGCCGGTGGAGACGAAGACGAGCGAGCCGGTCGACAAGGCCGTCAAGCCGCACCAGTAGGCCGCACCGGTAAGCCGTAGCCGTAGCCGTAGTACGCGAGAAGGGCCCGGGATCCGTACGGATCCCGGGCCCTTCTCGCGTTGCTCCTAGAACTTCTCCAGCAGGCCCTTGAGGAGGGCCGCCGAGGTCAGTTCGGCCGGTGCGGGGCCGGCGTGGAAGAAGCCGGCGTTGTCGGCGTCCAGCTTGCGCAGGAAGTCGAAGGCCTTGGCCTCGTGCTCGCCGAAGGCGACGAACTGCCAGTGGACGCCGGGGGCCGCGGTGGCGGCGTCGGCGATCGCCTGGCGGGCCGGGCGGACGTTGTCGGGAGCGCCGTCCGTCTGGAACACGACCAGGGCCGGGCCCTCGCCGCCGTCCTTCTGGTAGCGCTCCAGGACGGCCTCCACGGCCACGTGGTAGCTCGTGCGGCCCATGCGGCCGAGCTCGGCGTGGCGGGCCTCGACCCAGGCCTCGTCGTGGCCGTCGAGGGTGAGCTCGGCGGTGCCGTCCACGTCCGTGGAGAAGAAGACCGTGTGGACGGTGGCGTTCTCGTCGAGGTGCGCGGCGAGGGCGAGGGTGTGGTCGGCGAGGTGCTGGACGCTGCCGTCCTTGTAGAACGGGCGCATCGAGCCCGACCGGTCGAGCACGAGGAACACGGTGGCGCGGGCGCCGGCCTTGCCCTTGGTGCGCAGGGCCTGTCCGGCGGCCTTGTACGCGGCCGCGAGCGGGGGCGCCTGCCGCTTGAGGGCGGCGAGGGTGTGCGCGGGGCCGCCTGCGGCGGCATCGGCGGTGAGGAGCTCGGCCTCGTCCTCGCTTTCGGTCTCGACCTCGGTCTCGGCCGCAGCAGGCTCCGCCTCGGCGGTGTCCTGCGCCTGCGGCGCCTCGGCGTCGGCCGCCACGGGCTCCGCCTCGGCCTCGGTGTCCGCTTCAGGGGCCGCTACGCCGGCCTGCGGCTCGGTGTGCGCCTCGGCGGCGGGCTCCTCCTCGGGCGCTGCGGCCGGGGCCGGTTCGGCCTCCGCCTCGGCGGTGAGGGGCTCGGCCTCGGCGGCTTCGGCCTGCTCCGCCGGGGCGGCGACAGCGGCCGCGTCGGCCTCGGGCTCCGCCTCGGCCGCCGGAGCGGCGAGCGGCTCGGCTTCGGCCTCCGCCACCTCGGTGGCGGCTTCGGGCTCGGCCTCGGGCGCGGTGGCTTCCGCCTCGGCCGCGAGCGGCTCCGGCGTTGCCTCGACGGCCTGTTCGGCCGCGGCCACCGTCTCGGCTGCGACCTCGGCTTCCGCTGCGGCTTCGGCCACAACCTCGGCTTCGGCCACAACCTCGGCTTCGGCCACAACCTCGGCCTCGGCCACGGGCTCGGTTGCGGCTTCGGCCGCAATCTCGGGCTCGGTCACCGTCTCGGCCTCGGCCACAACCTCGGCCTCGGCCACAACCTCGGCCTCGGCCTCGGCCGCAACCTCGACCTCGACCTCGGCCGGGATTTCGGGCTCGGTTACGGCCTCTGCGACCGGGGTTTCCTCCTCTGCTGTCGGTTCCGCTTCGGCGGCTGCGGGCTCCGCCTCGGGGGTGGCCGGGGGCTTCGGGGTGGACGGGGTCGCCGACGAACCCCCGGTGGGGGAGCGGCGGGCCTCCGGGACCGTGGGGTCCGGGTTGGGGGCCGGGGCCGGGGCGGTGAGCACCGTGCCCGGTTCGAGGTCCCGGGGGGTGGACTGCGGGGGAACAGTGGGGTTGTCGAAGGAGGCGGCGACCAGCTCGGCCGCCGCGTCCAGGGGGGTGCGTTCGGTCTGGCTCGGGAGGGCCGCCGAAGTGGTGCCGGTCGTCTCCGGAACCGATTCAGAGGTCCGTCCGAACACCTTGCGCAACAAGCTCCGAATACCCATGGGCCAGGCCTTTCGCATGAGTGCGTGCGTCATTTGTCCGTGAGGCGCGGTAGATCCCTGCCCAGAGTGGACACGTAAGGTTATCGGCCCCTTGGCTGGAACTTCGGGAGGGGCACCTTTCGTGGCGCCCACGGCTCAAACACCCCCGTTCCGCCCCCGAACTGCCGCCCCGACGTGCCGGATTCACCGGCCGTTCACCCAGTGGCCGCCGCTTCGGCGCAACCCGCCCATAGCGTCACCGACGGATTGTTCCGACACGTTGTCGGGGACCGTGCATCTACGGAGGACACTCGTGCGCAAGCTCCTGCCGCTCATCGGCAACTCTCACGGGGGCGGCCGTTCCGCTCTCACCTGCCGCTACCGCTGCGGCGACGCCTGCTTCCACGAGGTGCCGAACACCAGCGACAACGAGTACGCCGGTGACGTCATAGCCCGGGCCTACTCCCGCCGCGCGATGCTCCGCTCCGCCGCCGTCGTCACGGTCGCCTCGGCCGCCGGTACCGCCATCACGCTCAGCGGCAACGGCTCCTCCGCCTCCGCGGACCCGACGGTCGAGGCGCAGCGCGCCGGCGCCGCCGGGGTCAACGCCCAGGGTGCCCGCGGTCTGCGCTTCACGCCGGTCGCGCCGAACACCGCCGACCAGGTCACGGTCCCCGAGGGCCACGAGCAGAACGTGGTCATCCGCTGGGGAGACCCGATCGTCAAGGGTGCGCCGGGCTTCAACCCGGACAACCAGACCGCCGCCGCCCAGGCCGGTCAGTTCGGCTACAACAACGACTTCCTGAGCCTGCTCCCGCTCGGCGGCGCCTACGAGCGCCAGCAGCTGCTCGTGGCCAACCACGAGTACACCGACGAGCAGCTCATGTTCAAGGCGTACGACGCGGCCAACCCGACCCGCGAGCAGGTCGAGATCGCCTGGGCCGCACACGGCCTGTCCGTGGTCGTCGTCCAGGAGGACCACCGCAGCGGCAAGCTGACCGCCGTCAACCGCCACCGCCTCAACCGCCGCCTGACCGCCACCAGCGAGTTCAAGCTGACCGGTCCGGCCGCCGGCTCCGAGCTGGTGAAGACCTCGGTCGACGCCACCGGCACCAAGGTGCTCGGCACCCTCAACAACTGCGCCGGCGGCACCACCCCGTGGGGCACCACCCTCCACGGCGAGGAGAACTTCAACCAGTACTTCGGCAACGCCGGTCTGGTCACCGAGCCCACCCAGGCCGCCCGCCTGAAGCGCTACGGCGTGACCGCCGGCGCCACCGAGCGCAAGTGGGAGCGGTTCGACAAGCGCTTCGACGTCGCGCAGGAGCCCAACGAGTCCCACCGTCACGGCTGGGTCGTCGAGCTGGACCCGTACGACGTGAATTCCGTCCCGCGCAAGCGCACCGCGCTCGGCCGCTTCAAGCACGAGGCCGCGCAGCCCCGCCTGACCGAGGACGGCCGCCCCGTCGTCTACATGGGCGACGACGAGCGCTTCGACTACTTCTACAAGTTCGTCTCGTCGAAGCAGATGAAGAAGGGCGACTCGCGCGCGGCGAAGGAGCACAACCTCACGCTGCTCGACGAGGGCACCCTCTACGTAGCCAAGCTCACCGGCGACACCCCGGCCGCCGAGATCGACGGTTCGGGCAAGCTCCCCACCGATGGCGAGTTCGACGGTTCCGGTGTCTGGATCAAGATCCTCACCTCCTCCCCGTCCGGGAACGTCTCGCACGTCGAGGGCATGACCGCCGAAGAGGTGTCCGTCTTCACGCGCCTGGCCGGTGACAAGGTCGGCGCGACCAAGATGGACCGTCCCGAGGACGTCGAGCCGTCCCCGCGCACCGGCCGCGTCTACATCGCGCTGACGAACAACACGGACCGTGGCAAGCCGGGCAAGGAAGGCGCGACCGAGGCCAACCCGCGCAACCTGAACAAGCACGGCCAGATCCTGGAGCTCGCCGAGAACTTCGACGACGCGGCCGGCGACGGCTTCGCCTGGCGCCTCTTCCTGGTCGCGGGTGACCCGAACGACCCGGCGACCTACTTCGCGGGCTTCCCGAAGGACAAGGTCAGCCCGATCTCCTGCCCGGACAACGTGGCGTTCGACCCGCACGGCAACCTGTGGATCTCCACGGACGGCAACCAGCTCGGCTCGCACGACGGCCTGTTCGGCGTCGCGACCGCCGGTGACCGCCGCGGTGAGCTGAAGCAGTTCCTGACCGTTCCGCGCGGTGCGGAGACCTGCGGCCCGATCATCCAGGACAAGCGCGTCCTGGTCGCCGTGCAGCACCCGGGCGAGATCGACGGCGCGTCCGTCGAGAAGCCGCAGTCGGTGTGGCCCGACGGTCCGGGCAAGATCGTCCGTCCGTCGGTCGTCTCGGTCTGGCGCAAGGACGGCAAGAACATCGGCGTCTGACGTCTGACGTCTGTGCCGAGGTGAGTTGATCCGTGCGGGGGCGGTGTACCGGATCACCTGCTCGAAATAGCCCGTGGCGAGGGGATGCGCCTGGAGCAGGGCGCCACAGGCCAGGCC
>NZ_JBHWMB010000001.1:64624-122997 GCF_042730015.1 Streptomyces sp. NPDC059957
GAAAGAGGAGAGAAAGGGTTTGTTTCTAGGTTGTCGGCGTTGGGGGTGGGGGGGGTTGGTTCGTGGGGGGGGGGGGTGTCTTCCCGCGCCCACCCCCCCCCGCCCCCGCTCAACTTCCTTCCGGCAGGCGCCCGACGGGCAGCAGGAGCGTGGTCACCGCGCCCCCGTCGGGGGCGTTGGAGAAGCTCAGCTCGATCTCCAGCACCTCCGCCTGCCCGGCGGCGATGGTCAGGCCGAGCCCGTGGCCCCGTCCGCGCCCCGGATCCCCGGTGCGGAAGCGCCGCGGGCCCTGCTCGATCAGCTCGGCCGGATAGCCGGGCCCGTGGTCCCGTACGGTCACCAGCGGGCCGGTGACGGTCACTTCGACCGGCGGCTGCCCGTGCTTGTGGGCGTTGACCAGCAGGTTGGCCAGGATCCGGTCGAGGCGGCGCCGGTCGGTGAGCACCACCGCGTCCCGCTCGATCCGTACCGCGACGGGCAGCCGGGTGCTCGCCGCCGCCCGCTCCACCGCGCGGCCGAGCTCCACCCGGGCCAGGTCGGCCCGTTCGACGCCCGAGTCCAGCCGGGAGATCTCCAGCAGGTCCTCGGTGAGCAGGTGCAGGGCCTTCAGCCGGTCGTTGATCATCTCCTTGGGTCGGCCCTCGGGCAGCAGCGCGGCCGCGGCCAGGGACCCCGTGAGCGGGGTCCGCAGCTCGTGCGCGACGTCCGCCGTGAACCGCTTCTCCGCCTCCAGCCGCGCCTGGAGCGAGGCTGCCATCGAGTCGAGGGCCTGCGCCACGTCGCGCACCTCGTCGCGGGAGCGCGGGCGCGGTCCCTCGACGCCGGCCGGGAATCCGACGCGTGCGTCGAGGTCCCCGGCGCTGATCCGGCGGGCCACGGCGGCGGTGGTGGCGAGCCGGCGGCTGATGCGGTTGGCGAGGAAGAGACCGGCGAGGGCCACCACCCCGGCGGCGAGGACGGCGGAGACCAGGATGGCGGCGTCGGTCTCCCGGAGCCGGGTGCGGGTGCTCTCGTAGGGGACCCAGACGGCGAGGGGTTTGCCGTCGGCGGGGCCGGCCGCCCACATGACGGGTTTGCCGTCCTGGGTGCCGGTCATGCTGCCCGTCAGCCCGCGCGCGACCAGCTCGCGCAGCGGGGCCGGGAGGCCGGGCGGGTCGAGGGCGCTGTTCCCTTCGCCGCGCGCGGTGCCGTACTCGTACTGGGCCAGGGCGTAGTCCAGCTCCCGATCCACGTCCTTGCGGACCTCGCCGACGAGCTGGCGGGCGACCACGTTGTGCACGAGGATGCCGAGCACGGCCGCGACGGCGCAGCACACCGCCGTGGTGGTCATGGCGATCTTCCAGCGCAGGCTGCTCGTCCGGAGCATCGGGGTGCCGGCCTCCTCAGCCCGTGGCCGTGGCCGTGGGAGTTGCCGTGGCCGTGGGGGTCGCCTTGGCCGTGCCGGGGGCCGGGCAGGGGGAGGCGTTGTCCTGGTTCGGGCACTCGTCGAGGGTGAGCTGGTCGAGGTTCATGATCCCGGCGTCCGGGTCCCACACGTAGTCGGAGATGGAGACCTTCTTCGGGTTCGAGGTCGGCTCGCGGACCGCCAGGTGCTCGGCGGCGACCTCCACGCCCTCCAGGACCGCGCGCCGGGACAGGATGCGGGCGATGGTCCCGTCGTCCTGGACGGTGTAGACGCGCAGTTCGCTGAGCCGGCCGTCGATGTCCAGGGCGGTGATCAGCTCCGGTGTGCCGTTGCCCGTCACGTCGGCCAGGACCGCGGGGCGTACGGGGCAGTCGGGGCCGCCGTCCACAGCCTGTGTGCAGAGCGCGATGCGCTGGATCGCCCGGGGGTCGACGAGCCGGCCGGTGCCGGCGTCCGCGGCGGTGGCGGCGGTGATGTCGGCCCGTACGACGTCCACGGCGTTCACGCCCCGCATGGACAGCTCGGGGACCTTGGCGAGCCCGGGGACGGCGGCGGCCGCGCCGGGCTGCTGGCCGGGGGCCGGGGGGTCGGGGCGGATGTCCTTCCACAGGGTGCGGGGGGCGTGGACCGTGCCGAGGTCGCCGTCGTCCTGGAGGCCCTCCACGTCTGCGCAGCCGGTCATGGCCGCCAGGGTGGCCGTGGCAGCCGTGAGGAGGGTCGCCCGGCTGCGCCGGCGGAGGCTCATGTCCCGATGCTCCCCCGTGGTGGCGGGGCGGGCCCGGGGGCGGAGCCATTGGGGGGACGCGGCGGCGCCACTGCCAGGGGCTCCGCCCCCGGACCCCCGCGCCTCAAACGCCGGCGGGGCTGGATCTGGGCCCGGCCCGGTGGGTGTGTGCGGCGCGGCTGCCGGGGCTCCGCCGCCGGGCCCCTGCGCATCGAGCGCCGGCGGGGCTGGGTTTGGGCTCGGCCCGGTGGGTGTGTGCGGCGCCGCTGCCGGGGGCCAGCCCCCGGACCCCCGCTCCTCAAACGCCGGAGGGGCTGGATTTTCGCCGGTGGCGCTGGATGTGGGCCGGCAGGGCGGATGCGGGCCCGTGGGGGTGGGTGTGCGCCCGTGGGGCCGGATGTGGGCCGGCGGGGATGGGTGTGGACCCGTGGGGGTGGGTGTGGGCGGGCGGGGCCGGATGTGGGCCTGGATGTGGGCCGGCGGGGATGGGTGTGGACCCGTGGGGGTGGGTGTGGGCGGGCGGGGCCGGATGTGGGCCTGGATGTGGGCCGGCGGGGGTGGGTGTGGGCCGGTGGGACTGCGTGTGGGCCGGTGGGACTGCATGCGGGCCCGTGGGGGTGGGTGTGGGACGGCGGGGACGGGTTTGGGCCCGTGGGGACGGATGTGGGCCCGTCGGGGGGCGAGTGGCGGCGGGCCCTAGTGCTCGTCGTGGGTGGGGGTTGCGATGGCTCTGGCTGCTGCCAGTTCCTGGTGGACCGGGGAGAGGACGGAGGATTCGTCGACCTCGGGGGGTGGGGCGGGGCGGAGCAGGGTGGGGGTGTCGACCCGGCGGACGCCTTGGGCCAGGGCTCGGAGGTCTTTGGCGATCGCCTTGACCTCCTGGGGGCCCGGGGGGTGTGCGCCGTGGTTGACGCGGACGCGGGCGGCCGTCGTCGCGTCGACGATCCGCTCGACGGCGACCACCAGGGGCCACCACGCGGCGGCCCGTGCACCGGTCGGCGGGGGCTCGGTCAGTGCCCGCTGGAACTCGCTGCGCACGCCCGACAGGTCTCGGTAGATGCGGCGGCGGGCCTCGAGCCGGGCGGTGCGGGCCGCCCGGAGTCCGGCTTCGGTGTCGGGGTGGCTGCCGAAGGCGCGCTCCACGTACCGGGCGGCGTCGTCCACCGCGTCGGCGAGCCGGTCGCCGATCCGGGTGTGCCAGCTCTCGGGCCAGAGCATGTACCCGGCGATCAGGGTGATGGCGCAGCCGATCAGGCTGTCGAGCAGCCGGGGCCGGACCAGGTCGAAGCCCTGGTGGTTGAGCAGGTCGGAGAGGAGCAGGATGACCGGGGTGATCGCCGCGGTCTGGAAGGCGTAGCCCTTGACCGAGAAGACGGGGATGAGGGCTGCCAGGACCACCATGACGGGTACGTCCCACCACCCCCGCGGCACCTCCGAGAGCACCGCGGCCGCGACGACGAGTCCGCCCGCGGTGCCCACGGCGCGCAGTACGGCCCGGGAGAACACCGAGCCGAAATCGGGCTTGAGGACGAAGGTGACCGTCAGGGCGACCCAGTAGGAGCGCTCGATCTCCACCACCGATACGAGGGACTGCGCCAGCCCGATGCACAGCGCGAGCCGCAGCCCGTACCGCCAGGAGGCCTCGGAGAGCATCATGTCGCGGACCACCCGTCGGGCCCGGACCCGCAGTGCGGCGGGCCGGCCGAGGCGGTCGTCGACGTTGTGCAGGTCCGGCTCGGCCAGCGGCACGATCGTCGCGGCGTGCCGCAGGGCCGCGTCGATGGCCCGCTCGGACTGGCCGTCCGGCGGGGGCAGGTCCAGTACGGGGGTGTCCGTGCGGCCCTCCTCGACGGCCGTCGCCAGGTCCCGTACGGCCGCCGGGATCGCGGGGGAGAGGGGTCTGCGGCGCAGGTGCGCGGCGGGCGCGGCCTCGACGAGCGGGATCAGCACGTTCAGCTGGGCCAGCATCCGCACGAGCGAGGGGCTGTGGCCGTGCACCCGGGTCCGGCGGCCCAGCACCAGGTCGTAGGCGTGGTTCAGGGACTGGGTGACCTGCTGGCGGCGCGCCTCGTACGCGGGGCCCGGTCCGCCCGCGGCCTCCAGGGTGTCGGCCAGGGCCCGGTAGGCGGCGGCGACGGCGGCCCGCTCCGGCTGCCGGCCGCGCAGCGGCCAGCCCAGCAGGGTCAGCAGCAGGACGAACAGTCCGCCGGCGCTCAGCAGCAGGGGGGCCGTCCACCAGGGACTGGGCATCGGCAGGCCGGCGCCGACGACGGCGTTCAGCAGGAGAAGCAGCCCGGAGACGGAGGCCACCGTGCCGATGGAGGAGATCATCCCGGATACCAGGGCGATCAGGGTGAGGACGCCGACGGCGACCCAGCCGTGCCCGAAGACCAGGGTGCCCAGCGCGACGCCCACGGCCCCGAAGAGCTGGGGCACGGCGATGTTCAGGATCCGCATCCGGTAGGCGTCCGCCGTGTCGCCGATGACCCCGGACAGGGCCCCCATCGAGACGAGCGCGCCGTACTCGGGCTCGCCGACGGCGAAGCCGACGGCCAGTGGCACGGCCAGGGCGACGGCCGCGCGCAGCGCGGCGGCCCAGGGGATCGGCGCGGAGCTCGGCCGCAGTCCCTTCAGCAGCCAGGCGGGCGGGGCCATCGGGCCGAACCGTCCGGCCGCCTGCCCGGCCCGTCCGGTCCGGTCGGTCCGCCCGGCCCGTCCGGTCCGCCCGGCCCGTCCGGTCCGCCCGGACGGTATGTCTTCGGTGCGTTCGGTGCTCATTCCCGCTTCCGTGCCGCCGCTCGTGAATCGGTTCTTCTACGCTGCTCTATGGATTCTTCTACGGATTTGCGTGCCAATCCGTGCGTTCCGAGCTTATGGGGTGCGGCGCAGCCGGCCCGTCAGCCAGGCGGCCAGCGCGGCGGCCAGCCCGATGGCCAGCAGCACCCAGGCGGTGGTCCGCAGGAACGCGGTGAGCGCGTCGTACACCGCTTCGGCAGCCGCCCGGTCGATGTCTGCGGGCAGGTCGTCCAGGGTGAGGCGGCGGCACAGCACCACGGCCGCCCACAGCAGGACGGCGCCGACGGCCAGCCCCAGCCCGGTGGCCAGGACGGCCCGGCGGCGCCGGACGGCGACGGCGATGGCCGTGGCGGCCAGCACCACGGTGAGCACGGGGAGCCAGACACCGGCGATCTGCAGCATGCGGAAGCCCTTCCGGAGCGCGCCGAGGTTGTCGTACTCCATGACCTTCACCGAGAGGTGGGTCTCGGGGATGCGGTCGGCGAACGGCACCCCGTTCTCGACGAGATCGCCCTTGACCCGGGCGATCACGGGCGCGAGGTCGACGGTCACGGCGTTGCCGTCGCCGGTGGTCAGTGCCTGGAAGAAGGCCCCGTGGGCGGCACGGTTCGCGGCGTCCCAGGCGGTTTGGTAGGCCGGTGTGCCGACGAAGGAGCGCAGGGCCTCGCCGAGCAGGGCGTCGACCCCCTCCTGGAAGGGGCCGGCGTCGAGCTGCCCGGAGAGGGCCCGGCCGGCCTGGGTGACGACGAGGTTCTGCACGGCGGGATCCGAGGCGAGCGGGGACATGGCCGCGGTGTAGCGGTCGGCGCTGCCGAGTTCGTGATCGGCCCAGTACGCGACGGCGCTCGCGGGCACCAGCAGGGCCACGAGCGCGATGAGTACCGCCGAGAGGAAGGTCCGCACGTCACCAGGGAAAGGGGGCCGGGCGCGCGGCGCGAGCCGGGTTGCTGCGCCCGGGTGGTGCGGGCCGGTCGGTCGTGTCTCCCAGGAGCTCGCAATGACGCGCAGCATCACCAATCCGGCAGAACTCCACGACCCCACCGGCTACGGCTACAGCCACGTCGTCTCCGCACCCGGGGAGCAGGTCTTCATAGCCGGCCAGTACGGCTCCGACCCGGCCGGCCCTGCCGGACATGCTCTTTGAGATCGACGCGGTGGCGGTCCGGGCATGGCCGCCGACTGCTCCGGTTGCCGGTCCCGGGTTGCGGGTGTGCCCTGGATGATGGGAGAGAGGAGCCCGTCATGGCACATGCGGCACCCACCGCCCCCCGGGGGCACCGGCAGCCGGCGTCCGGTACGGCGGCCCACACGAGCAGGTCGGCCCTCGCGCGACCGCTGCTCATGGGACTGGTCTACGGCGTCTACGCCGCCTTCATGAAACGTCAGATGGGGCCCGTCGACGCGGGCAACGTCTTCTACGGGATCCTGTGCGGCGCGATCTTCGCCGCCTGCCTGGTCGCCCTGGCCCGGATCGGCCCGAGGCTGGCCCAGGAGCCGCATGCGGCGGCGTACGGGATCTTCGCGGGCATCTCCTTCGGCTACCTCTACAGCCTGGCCGGCGAGTCCATCCTGAAGAGCTCGGGCCTGGGCCTGCTCGTCGGTGCGGGCGTCGGCGCGGCGGCCTTCTACCGGTACCACACGCGCAACGCCTCGTAGGCCCCGTCCCGGGCCGCCCGCGGACGAAGAAGCCCCGGCCACCCGCCGTGGGGGGGGGCCGGGGCTCCGGCGTACCTCACTGGGGACAACTCGGCCCGAGCGGTACTTTCGGCCGGGCACATGCGGACAAAAGGCCGAGGTGGTGGGGTGGGTGCGTGGCCGAGACTGACTGAGGCGCCGGTTCCCGTGCTCCGTGGTCGAACCTCACGTGACCACTCTCCGTTGCCGAGAGCGCGGGAACCGGTGCCTCCTCATGTCGTGATGCCCCTGCGCGACGCCCTACGCGGCCGTGTCGTCTCCGGCCGGGGCCTCGGCGCTGCTCTGGGCGGTCTTGGCGGGCTCGGGTTCCTGCTGGCGTGCGGGCGGGGCCGGCGGGGAGAAGCGGGCGGCCTCGGCGCGGAGCATGGCGTTCAGGGCGAGGTACGGGTCGAAGGGCATGGCGGAACCTCACGGTGTTCGGGGGTGTGGGGGGACGCGCGCCAAGGGCACTCGGGTGCCGGGTGAGCCGGAGTGAGCCGGGTGAGCCGGGTGTGTCCGGTGAGCCGCCCGTGCCGGGCGCGCGGTGCTGCTGCTCGGCCTCTCGGTCCGGTCAGCAGCGCAGGACCACACTCCGTACCGCCCGCAGGGAGGCCGCCGATGCGATCGCCCCCGTCGGGGGAGGGACCGGCCTCGTGGGGCCGGACCGGGGAGGTTTCACGTGAAACACCGGCCGCTGCAGTCCCCGTACGCCGGGGACCCCGCGCGCGGGCACCCGTACCGCCACACGTACTTCCGGATCGCCGGCCGGATCGGCCGGTGCCTCGGTGGGTTCGGCCGGGGCGGCGGGGGCGGGGCGGGGGCCTTCGGCCGTCGTGCCGGACGGGCCGGATCCGCCGAAGCCGAACAGGCACAACAGCACGGCGCAGAGCACCGTCAGGGCCGTCATCAGGGCCCTGTCCGGTGCCGTCGGCGCACGCCGTGTCCCGCTCATGCGGAGGGTGTGCCCCGACACGCGGGCAGACTCTCCGCCGGGGCGTCAGCGTCCCTCGACCGGGGGACGAAGACACCCCCCACGGCCCGTCAGGTGGCCGCAGGGGGTGTCTGTTTCGGGGGTCGCCGCCGGTCAGCGCACCGTGCGCCGGTGGCCGGTGAGGCGGGCCAGGACGGCCGTCTCGCCGCTGACGAGACGGAGTTGGGCCCGGCCGGAGGGCTCGCTCAGCCCGGGGACCCCGGGGGAGAGCCGGGTCACGGTGAACACGGCCGTACGCTGGTCGGCGCGCGCGACCTCGATCGTCTGCCCGCGCCGGAGTTCGCCGAGCCGGGGGAGGTCCGCGGAGACCACGGCGGTGCCGGCCGCGCCAGGGGCCGGGCCCGCGGAGTCCCACACGGCGCTGTCCGGGACGGGGGGCTTGGCGTCGGCGGCGCCGGGTTCGAGGTCCTGCGCGTACGGGTCTCCCGGCCCCGCGTCCCTCCCGCCCGGCGGGGTACCGCCCGTCAGCGGTACGTCCGTTCCGAGGGCCGGGACGAGCAGGCGCAGCGGCAGCGAGGCCGGAAGGGCCGTGACCGCCGACCGCCCGGGGCGCCGGGAGCCCTTGCCGGTGGTGTGTCCGCCGGAGTGCTCCAGCTGCCGGGCCAGCCGGCGCGGGCCGGACAGCCCCAGGATCCGCGAGGGCAGGGCGTCGCCCGCGGTCGGGGCGGTCGGCCGGCCGCCTTCGGTGGTGCGCAACACCCCGAGGCCGGTGCACAGCAGAGCCACCGTCAGTACGCCGATCACCCACTTGGCGCGGGGCATGGGAATCCCTCCTGGTCCGGCGCGGGCGGCCGGTCCCGATAGCAGTGGACCCTTCCGCGCCCCCGGCAGGGCGCGGAACACGGATAACTGACGGCAGGTCATTGACGTGTGACCGCCCCTCCGGACGCGTCTTCGCAGATGGCGGGCGGTGGGTCGGGGCCGGACCGGGCGCGGGGGGTGTGCGCCCGAACGGGTGAGAACGTCAAGGACGGACCTTGGGCGTGTCGGATCGGCGGCACGTTCTGCCACATGCGAAAACCTGTCAAGCGGACCGATGTGCCGGTCCGCCGGCCTGAGTTGCGAGGGTGGTCCGGGCGGCTTGTCCTTGGATCATGAATGATCCGTACGCATATGCCCTGGCCATGGGGTCTCCTTGCCTTCCGAACGCTCCGATCCGGCCGGCTCCGATCCGGTCCGTTTCGATCGGGTCCGCTTCGGACCGCCCGGCCGCGGCCCCCGCCACCCCCGCAGCGCTCACACCCGCTCTGGCTTCCGGGCCGGCTGCCGGGCGGGCCGCCGTACGGGAGGCAGGACGGGCGCCGCAGCCCGGGTGAGGTATCGGGCGCAGAGCGGCGGGCCGTCCAGCTCGGTCGTGGCGGCCGCGGGCTGGAGCTCCGACAGGCGCCGGAGCAGCCCCGGGGCCAGCTCCGGGCCGACCGCCCGGGTCAGCTCCGAGGCCTCGACGGGGTGCGCGTGCACCCAGCCGATGTGGCGCAGCCCCGACCAGCCCGGTTCCTCGGCGGCCTCCGCCAGGGCGCGGGCGGCGGGGGCCAGTGGCAGCAGGCCGACCGCCGCCGGGGCCCCCGGCTCCGGAGCCCGCGCCGGAGCCGGCCGTACGGACTCGGCGACCGCGAGCCGGGTGAAGGCCGGCCGGGGCAGCTCGGGGTGGTCGGCCAGGTCGCTGACGGTCGGGGCCAGGCAGTGCACCCCGGCCGGGAACCCGTCCCGTACGGCCGCGGCGGCGACCGTACGCCCGGCCGGACCCGCGTCTCCGACGGTGACCAGGTGGAACGCCGTACGCCCCTCCCCTCCGGAGGCGAGCGGCAGCAGCGCGGCTGCGGTGGCGGCGGGCTGCTCCACGCACCAGACGGCGTCGAAGCGGCCGGTCCGGGCCCGGGGAACCGGAGGCGCGGGTGCGGCGCCGGCCAGGACCTCGGCGCCCCGGCGCGCGTCGAGCCGGGCCGCGAGGAGGTCCACGTACTCGGGATACAGGCCGATCAGCGCGAGCTGACGGGCCAGCAGGAGCCTGCTCTGCCGTACGTCGGTGGCGGTGAGCAGGGTCAGGTGGTGGCCGCGGCCGAGCAGCTCGGCGGCGAGCCGGATGCCGGTGGGGCCGGCGGCCCCGGCGAGGGCGATGTGCACGGCGGACTCGTTTCGAAGGAGGTGGGCGCGTGCGGCTACGCGGTGGCGGTGCTTCCGGGTGCTCCGGGCGCCAGGGCGGGCTCGGTCGCCCCGGCGGTCTCGGCGGCGGCCGGGAGGGGTGGCAGCGGTGCGGTGACGGTGACCTCGCCCGGAATGGCGACCCGTGTGAGGAAGGCCCCGCGCTCGGGGCCGGCGCCGATGACGGAGAAGCAGACGGTGTCGCCCGCTCCGACCAGGCCGTTGATCACGTCGGTGTAGAAGAGCACCGGGGTGGCGGAGGTGACGAGGTTCCCGAGCTCGCGGGCGTGCGCGGGGGCCTTGTGGGTGTCCAGGCCGGCGAGCTGGTGGTAGTTCTCGACCAGGGCCGGTCCGGCCTGGTGCGTGTAGATCCGCCGGACCTCGTCCACGAAACCGGGGCGGTGGGCGTCCATGGTCTCCTGGTTCAGCATCATGCCGCGCGAGTAATAGCGGGCCAGTTCCGGTCCGTTGAGTCCGAACGCGGAGAGCTCGGCGGATCCGGGAAAGCCCGGAGGGTGGGCGGCGCCGCCGCCGGGGTAATGGATGAGCGGATCGCTGAATCCGGGCTCGCCCCCGAAATCGAGGGAATCGCGCGAATAGAAACCGAGCCCGCCCTCGAAGTCCTCGTCCCGCTCGAATACGAGCGCGGTCGCCGCGTCGGAGAACAGTGCCCCCGAACACCACAGGGTGTGGGCGAAGGGATGCTCCCCGTCCGCGCCGCTGTACTGGGAAATGATGCCGTTCTCGTCGATTCCGATGGGGCTCGCGGCGTTGTACGAGATCACCAGCGCCCGGCGGGCCCCCGACCTGGCCAGGTGCGCGGCGACGCGGGAGAGCCCGCCGCAGCCGGCGCCGAGCTGGAAGGGCGGCACGCTGTCCGGGATCCGCAGGCGGCGCAGCAGGTTGAAGGCGTCCTGGTCGAGCATGATCTCGTACGGGGTGCACGTGGCGACAAACACGGCGTCGATGTCCTCGGGCTCGGCGAGGGCGGAGCGCAGGGCCGCGCGGGCGACGTCGACGACGGTGTCGAGCGAGGCGAAGCGCTCCCGGTCCCAGCTCTTGGAGGTGACGCCGAGGATGCGCTCGATATCGGCGCCGCTGATTTCCCGGCCGGCCCGTTTGCGGTGCGGGATGTGCGCGAGCCGGGCCCATTCCTCGACGGATATGACCTCGCCGATCTGGGCTCCGACACCGGAAATCCGATAGGGGAACGGGTACGCGTACGCGGCGGGGGCAGGGGGATTGGCCGTTTCCGAGGCAGACATGCTTCTCCGGTCCGTGGAATCCGATGGGGACGGCTCCAGCGAACACCAGGGAGCGGACCGGGAGAAGGGAATGCGGGGGGTGCAGGGGTGAAAGCGTTGAATTCGGACTCCCGCCGCGGGCGGACCCGGTGAGCGGGCGGCGGGTGGCCAATGCCCGGCTGGGTGACCTGCTCGCCGAGGCGGCGTGGAGCGGGGCGGAGCTGTCGCGGGCCGTCAACGCGCTGGGGACCCTGCACGGGCTGGGCCTGCGCTACGACCGGACCGCCGTCGCGCACTGGCTGTCGGGCACCCGGCCGCGCCCGCCCGTGCCCGAGCTGATAGCGGCGGCGCTGACGGAGCGGTGCGGGCGGCTGGTCACGGTGGCGGAGGCGGGCCTCGGAGCGGGCTCCGCGGGGCCCGGCGTACGGCCCGGCGTACGGCCCGGCCCGGGGGCGCCGGCGGTGGCGGCCGAAGCCGCCGGGGGCGAGGGGCTGCTCCGGCTCGCGCTGCAGGCCAGGGCGGACGTGGACCCGCACGGCAGGGCGGCGCTCCTGCGCAGCCCGTATCAGCCGGCGCCGGTCCCGGCCCCGGTGTGGGACCCGGACCCGGACCCGGATCCGGATCCGGCCGAGGGCGGCCGCGGCGAGGGCGCGCGCGCGGACAGAGGTGCAGGCGGAGATGCGGGCAGAGTCGCGGGCAGAGATACGGGCAGGGGCACCGGCATCGCCGAGCTCGCGGCGCGGCGGCATCTCGCAGCGCATGCAGAGCAGTTGAGGGCCCTTGCCGGGAGCTTCTCGGGCCTCTACCTCACCCACGGCGGCGTCCATACCCGTGCGGCCCTGGCCGCCTGGCTGGCCCAGGACGCGGGCGCCTTCGCGGCCCGCCACACGGACGGCCCGGGGCCCGCCTTGCTCGGCCGGGAGGTGTCGGGCCACGGCTGCGGGACGGCGGACGTGTGGTGCGGGTACGCCCAACTCGCCCACCTGCTGGCTGAGATGACGGTGGACTCCGGGTATCACGGGCTCGCGCAGGAGTACCACGGCATCGCCCTCGGGCTGGCCCGGCAGGCGGAGGACCGGCGGATGTACGCCATCACCCTGCGCGCGATGAGCGCGCACGCCGGCCGGCTCGGGCAGCCCGCGCACGCGGTACGGCTCGCCCGGACGGCGGTGGAGACCGCGCCCGCCGACGGGGAGCCCGGCACGCTGGCGTTCCTCCTGGTCCAGCGCGCGGCCGCGCACGCCCAGGCCGGTCAACGGGCTGCCGCCGCAGCGGATCTGGCCGCCGCCGACCGGTTGCACGGGCAGCATGCGGTGAAGCCGCCCGACGGGCCGTTCGACTCGTACGACCGGGCCGATCTCGACTTCGCCCGGGCCCGCACCCACCTCGCCCTCGGCGAGTTCCCGGCCGCGGCCGACGCCCTGGAGCGGTCCCTGCGCGGCCGAGCGGCCGGCCAGCACCGGGCCACCGCGCTCACGCACGCCGCTCTCGCCGAAACCCTGCTGCGCCTCGGGCACCTCACCCGGGCCTGCGAGCACTGGCGGGCGTTCCTCACGGCGGCCCCGGCGGTGCAGTCGCGTGCGGTACGGGAGGCTCTCGGCCGGCTGCTGCGCGACCTGACCCCGTACCGGCGGACGCGGGAAGCGGTCCCGACCGTCGCGATGGCCCGGGCGCTGGCGGAGCGGCTGCCGTGAGCGCGGGCGTGGCGGGGCGCGGGACGGACGGTTCGCTCAGTCCGAGGCGGCGGTCCGGCGGTAGCGCACCTCGCGCACCGGGAAGCCGTCCGTCTCGTCGACGAGGACTCCGCCGTCGGGCCGGAACCCGGCGCGCTCGTAGAAGCGGCGTGCCCGGGCGTTGCCTTCCAGCACCCACAGCCGTACCGCGGGGTGGGGCGCCCGGCGCAGCACCTCGGCCAGCAGGGCGCGGCCGACGCCGGTGCCGATGACGTCGGGCCGCGCGTACAGGGCGTACAGCTCGCCCTCGTCCGGCTCCGTGCCCGCGGGATCCGTCTCCATCGCCGGGCCGAAGGCGGCCCAGCCGAGGACCGCGCCGTCCGGGCCCTCGGCCACCAGGTTGGTCACGGGATTGGCCGGGTCGGCGAAGGAGGCCCGCCGCTGCGCCGCGTACGCGGCGACGCTGAGGCCGTCCAGGTACGACTGCGGCATCAGCCCGGCGTAGGCGTGCCGCCAGCCGCTTACGCGCACGGCGGCGACGGCGTCGATGTCGGGCTCGGTCATCTCGCGTACGCGAAGACGGGTTTCACCCGCGGTGGTGGCGTTCATTCGGGGAGTGTGCCAGCACGGTCCTGTACCCGGCACCGGGATTTCCGGGCCCGCCGGGGCCGTCCGGCCGGTGCTTGGGCCCCGGGCCGGTCGAGGGCGTTGCCGTCGGTGTACCCGGCCCCCGCCGGACCGAGCCCGGCCCCCGCCGGACCGAGCCCGGCCCCCGCCGGACCGAGCCCGGACCGAGCCCGGACCGACCCGGGACCGGCCGAAAGGACGAGGCGGGATCAGGGTCCTGCCGGTCATTCTTCAAGGGGGAGTAAAGCCCCCGAACCGGACGCACCCGGCACCCCCGCACCCCGCGAAGGAGCACCATGTCAGCCGCCCTCCCCTCCCTGAAGGCCCTCGCCCGGCGCGTCCTGCGGGGCCTGAACCGCCCCGAGGTCGCGGTGCTCCTGGAGTCGGAGAACCTCCTGGTGCACACCCCCGGCGCGGACGTGGTCTGGCCCCGCGGCAGCAGGCAGGCCGTCGCCTGGTACGTGGTGGGCCCGGCCGGCGACGTGGTGGACATCGAGCTCGTCACCATGGACGGCACCCGGTCCCGCACGGAAGCCGTCCTCGCGACCGGCATCGCGACCCACCACACCGGCGCCACCGTGACCGTCCCCGACCTCGCCCCGGGCCGCTACCTCGTCCTGGTCACCTCGACCACGGGCACGCTCGACGCCTACAGCCGGCCGGTCACCGTCACGGCCTGAGCCGGTGAACCCGTCGGATCAGACAGGCCCTAGGGCCTGTCGTCAAATTCCCGTCTGCCTCGCGGCGCCTGGCACGCGCTCTCGCCGCACCGGGCGAAAGCCCGAGTACGTCCAGTACGCGGGCTTCCGCCCGGCACGCCGAGAGCACGCACCAGACGCCGCGAGGCCGCCCTTCGGGCGACGACGGGAATTTGACGACAGGCCCTAGTTTCCGAAGACCTCGCCGCCCTGGACGATCCAGGTCGCGCTGTCCGAGTACGTCGACCACTCGCCGCTGCCCATCTTCTTCCACGGACCCTGGCGGTCCGCGCAGGCCCGCCCGTCACAGACCCGGACGAGGACGGCGTAGTACTTGTAGCCGTAGTCGTAACACTTGGTCTGGGCGAAGTGCTGGTTGCTGGAGACCTGGGTGCTGCAGCCCGCGGCCGCCGCGGCGGCGGGGGTGAGCACGACGTACTGGCCGGGGCCGGCGGCGTTCGCCGGCATCACCATGGTGGCGGTCGCGGCGACCATGGAACCGGCGACGACGGCGGCCTTGCGTATGAAGGACATGTGGACTCTCCCGGTGGTGAAGATGGCCGCCAGGCGGTGGCCGCGGCGAAACAGTAGCCGTACTGCCTTGCTCCACACGGGAGTTGAATCAACTGCATGGAGTCGTTCCGGCCATCATCAGAGCGGGCCGGTGCACCTTCACCGCTTGAGGTCCCGCAGGGCCGTGTTCAGTTCCAGGACGTTGACGCGCGGTTCGCCCATGAAGCCGAGGGTGCGGCCCTCGGTGTGGGCCTTGACCAGCTTCGAGACCTCCGCCACGGGCAGGCCGTTGCGCTGGGCGACGCGGGCCGTCTGGAGCTCGGCGTAGGCCGGGGAGATGTCCGGGTCGAGGCCGGAGCCGGAGGAGGTCACCGCGTCCGCCGGGATGTCGGAGAGCCGCGGGGCATAGCCCGGGACGGTGTTGTCGAGCAGGACCCTGGACCTGGCCTCCTGCACCGACCTCAGCAGCTCCGGGCTGTCTGCCGCCTTGTTGGTGGCGCCGGAGACCAGCAGCTCGTACTGCTGGTTGACGGTGTTCTTGCCGAGTCCCGCCGCCGGGCGGCCCTGGAACCAGCGCGGGTCGTCCCCGTACGACTGGCCGATCAGGGAGGAGCCGACGACCTTGCCGCTCGCGTCCTCGACCTCGGAGCCGTTGGCCTTGTGGCCGAAGGCGGCCTGGGCGATGCCGGTGACGGCGAGCGGGTAGAGGACCCCGCACAGCACGGTGAGCACGAGGAGGGCGCGCAGGCCGGCGCCGAGGAGGCGGGCGGTGTTGCCTACGGAGTTGTTCATGGGATCAGCACGTTCCTAGGTAAGCAGGGCTCCGAGTTCGGCGGAGCCCCGGTTCAGCGCAGGCCGGGGATGAGGGAGACGACCATGTCGATGAGCTTGATGCCGATGAACGGGGCGACCAGGCCGCCGAGTCCGTAGAGCGTGAGGTTTCGGCGGAGCATCTTGTCGGCGCTGGTGGGCCGGTACTGGACGCCCTTCAGGGCGAGCGGGACCAGGGCGATGATCACCAGCGCGTTGAAGATGACGGCGGAGAGGATCGCGGAGTCGGGGGAGTGCAGGCCCATGACGTTGAGCTTGTCCAGGCCCGGGTAGACCGCCGCGAACATGGCCGGGATGATCGCGAAGTACTTGGCGACGTCGTTGGCGATGGAGAAGGTGGTCAGCGCGCCGCGGGTGATCAGCAACTGCTTGCCGATCTCCACGATTTCGATGAGCTTGGTGGGGTTGGAGTCCAGGTCCACCATGTTCCCGGCCTCCTTGGCGGCCGAGGTGCCGGTGTTCATCGCGACGCCGACGTCCGCCTGGGCGAGGGCCGGGGCGTCGTTCGTACCGTCGCCCGTCATGGCGACGAGCTTGCCGCCGGCCTGCTCGCGCTTGATGAGGGCCATCTTGTCCTCGGGGGTGGCCTCGGCGAGGAAGTCGTCGACGCCCGCCTCCTCGGCGATGGCCTTGGCGGTCAGCGGGTTGTCGCCGGTGATCATGATGGTCTTGATGCCCATGCGCCGCAGCTCGTCGAAGCGTTCGCGCATGCCCTCCTTGACGACGTCCTTGAGGTGGATGACACCGAGGACCCGGGCGCCCTTCTCGTCCTCCAGCGCGACGAGCAGCGGGGTGCCGCCGGCGCCGGAGATCTCGTCGACCTTGGCCCGCGCGTCCGGGGCGACCGTACCGCCCTGTTCGCCGACCCAGGCGATGATCGAACCGGCCGCTCCCTTACGGACCTTGCGGCCGTCCACGTCCACGCCCGACATGCGGGTCTGCGCGGTGAAGGGGATCCATTCGGCGCCCACCAGTTCTCCCTGGTGGCGTTCGCGCAGGCCGTACTTCTCCTTCGCGAGGACCACGATGGAGCGGCCCTCGGGGGTCTCGTCGGCCAGCGAGGAGAGCTGGGCGGCGTCGGCCAGTTCGGCGGCGATGGCGCCGGTGACGGGGACGAACTCGGAGGCCTGGCGGTTGCCGAGGGTGATGGTGCCGGTCTTGTCGAGGAGCAGGGTCGAGACGTCGCCGGCGGCTTCCACCGCGCGCCCCGACATGGCCAGGACGTTGCGCTGGACCAGGCGGTCCATGCCCGCGATGCCGATGGCGGAGAGCAGGGCGCCGATGGTGGTGGGGATGAGGCAGACCAGCAGCGCGGTCAGCACGATCATCGACTGCTTGGCGTGCGCGTACATCGCGAACGGCTGGAGGGTGACGACGGCGAGCAGGAAGACGATGGTGAGGGACGCCAGGAGGATGTTGAGCGCGATCTCGTTCGGTGTCTTCTGCCGGGAGGCGCCCTCGACCAGGTTGATCATGCGGTCGATGAAGGTCTCGCCGGGCTTCGTCGTGATCTTGATGACGATCCGGTCGGAGAGCACCTTGGTGCCGCCGGTGACGGCGGAGCGGTCGCCACCGGACTCGCGGATGACCGGGGCGGATTCGCCGGTGATGGCGGACTCGTCCACGGACGCGACGCCTTCGACCACGTCGCCGTCGCCGGGGATGACGTCCCCGGCTTCACAGACCACGAGGTCGCCGATACGGAGATCCGTGCCCGGGACCTGCTCCTCGACGGCGCCGTTCAGGCGGCGGGCGACGGTGTCGGTCTTGGCCTTGCGCAGGGTGTCGGCCTGGGCCTTCCCGCGGCCCTCGGCCACCGCTTCGGCGAGGTTGGCGAAGATGGTGGTCAGCCACAGCCAGACGGTGATCGCCCAGCCGAAGAGGTTGCCCGGGTCGGAGATCGCCAGCGCGGTGGTCAGTACGGAGCCGATCAGCACCACGAACATGACCGGTGACTTGACCATCACCCGGGGGTCGAGCTTCTTCACCGCGTCCGGGAAGGACTTGAGCAGCTGCTTCGGGTCGAAGACGCCGCCGCCGATCCTGGCCTTCTCGGGCTTGTGACCGCTGGGCAGGTCCCCGTGCGGGGCGCGGGTGGGGGTGACGGTGCTCATGAGGCGAGCCCTTCGGCGAGCGGGCCCAGCGCCAGGGCCGGGAAGTAGGTGAGGCCCGTGACGATGACGATCGTGCCGACGAGCAGGAAGGTGAACAGCGGCTTCTCGGTGCGCAGGGTGCCCGCCGTCGCCGGGACCGGCTGCTGTTCGGCGAGCGAGCCGGCCAGGGCCAGGACGAAGACCATCGGCAGGAAGCGGCCGAGGAGCATCGCCAGTCCGGTGGTCGTGTTGAACCACTGGGTGTTGGCGTTCAGGCCCGCGAAGGCCGAGCCGTTGTTGTTGCCGGCCGAGGTGTAGGCGTAGAGGATCTCGGAGAAGCCGTGCGCGCCGCCGTTGGACATGGAGTGTCCGGGGGTGGGCAGGGCCATCGCCAGGGCCGTGAAGCCGAGCACCACGGCCGGGGTGATGAGGATGTAGCAGGCGGCGAACTTGATCTGGCGGGTGCCGATCTTCTTGCCCAGGTACTCGGGGGTGCGGCCGACCATCAGGCCGGCGATGAACACCGCGATGATCGCCATGATCAGCATGCCGTAGAGCCCGGAGCCGACGCCGCCGGGCGCGATCTCGCCGAGCTGCATGCCCAGCAGCTGGATCCCGCCGCCGAGACCGGTGTAGGAGGAGTGGAAGGAGTTGACGGCGCCGGTCGAGGTCAGCGTCGTGGCGACCGAGAAGATCGCGGACGCACCGATCCCGAAGCGGGCCTCCTTGCCCTCCATCGCACCGCCCGCGGCCTGGAGCGCCGGGCCGTGGTGGCCGAATTCCGTCCACATCATCAGGGCGGTGAAACCGAGCCAGATGGTGACCATCGTGGCGAGGATCGCGTAGCCCTGGCGGACCGAGCCGATCATCTTCCCGAAGGTGCGGGTCAGTGCGAAGGGGATGAGCAGGATCAGGAAGATCTCGAAGAGGTTCGAGAAGGGGGTCGGGTTCTCGAAGGGGTGGGCGGAGTTGGCGTTGAAGTAGCCGCCGCCGTTGGTGCCCAGCTCCTTGATGGCCTCCTGCGAGGCGACGGCCCCGCCGTTCCACTGCTGCTTCGCTCCCAGGCTGTGCCCATTTACGAACTGCCCCACCTCGTGGATGCCGGAGAAGTTCTGGATGACCCCGCAGGCCACCAGGACGACCGCGGCGATCACCGACAGGGGGAGCAGGATGCGGACGGTGCCGCGGACCAGGTCGGACCAGAAGTTGCCGAGCTCGCCGGTGCGGGAGCGCGCGAAGCCCCGTACGAGGGCGACCGCCACGGCCATGCCCACGGCGGCGGAGAGGAAGTTCTGCACCGCGAGGCCGCCGGTCTGCATGAGCGGGCCCATGGCCTGCTCACCGGAGTACGACTGCCAGTTCGTGTTCGACACGAAGGAGGCGGCGGTGTTGAAGGCCTGGTCCGGCTTGATGGAGACGAAGCCGAGGGAGCCGGGCAAATGGCCCTGCAGGCGCTGGAGCAGGTAGAGGAAGAGGACGCTCACCGCGGAGAAGGCGAGGACCGAGCGCAGGTACGCCGGCCAGCGCATCTCGGCGTCGGGGTTGGCGCCGACCGCCTTGTAGATCCACTTCTCGGGGGCGTAGTGCTTCTTCGAGGAGTAGACGCGGGCCATGTGATCGCCCAGGGGGCGATAGGCGAGGGCCAGGGCCGCGAAGAGCGCGAGCAGCTGGAGCACCCCGGCGAGGACGGGACTCATCGGCGCTAGAACCTCTCCGGGAAGACGAGGGCGACGACGAGGTAACCCAGCAGCGCGACGGCGACCAGCAGGCCGACAACGTTTTCGGCGTTCACAGCTTGGCCACCCCCTTGGCGACGAGGACCACCAGCGCGAAGACCGCGATCGTGGTGACGACGAAGGCCAGATCGGCCATCGTGAGCTCCCGGAGGGTTCGAGGACGGGCGTTTTTCGGACACCTCCGAGTGGAACGCCTTTTCGGCCTCTCACAGGCTTCCTTGACGGGGCCCATACGCCCGTTGGCGCCGCCTTG
Organism: Streptomyces sp. NPDC059957; assembly: GCF_042730015.1. Lineage (NCBI taxonomy): Bacteria > Bacillati > Actinomycetota > Actinomycetes > Kitasatosporales > Streptomycetaceae > Streptomyces > Streptomyces sp. NPDC059957. Next base: position 84,025 of record NZ_JBHWMB010000001.1, read on the forward strand.
ACGGGTCCCTAACGCCGATAGGTCGGATTCCGTATCCTGGAAATTCTTTTCCGGCATGTGGTATTCACGTTATGCTCCGGGCGTCCGCACGCGGAAAGCCGGCCCTGCCAGGAGGAATGCCATGTCCGAGATGTCCGAGAGCCGTGTCGAGAGCCGTGTCGCCCTGATCACCGGGTCCTCCTCCGGCATCGGCGCCGGCATCGCCCGCAGGCTGGCCGCGGCCGGCATCCGCGTGGTCCTGAACTCGGCGCGCAGCGAGGACGCGGGCAAGGCGCTCGCCGCCGAACTGCCCGACGCGGTCTACGTCCGGGGCGACGTCGCGGACGCCGACGACGCGCGGCGGATCGTCCGGACGGCGATCGACACGTACGGGCGGCTCGACATCCTGGTCAACAACGCGGGCGTCACCCGGTTCATCCCGCTGGGCGACCTGGACGCGGCCGACGCGGACGCCTGGCGCGAGATCTTCGAGGTCAACGTCATCGGCACCTGGCAGATGATCACCGCGGCCACCCCCCACCTCCGGGCGTCAGGGGAGAACGGCTCCGGCGCGGGCTCGATCATCAACATCTCCTCGGTCTCCGCGACCCGCGCGCTCGGCAGCTCCATCCCCTACGCCGTCAGCAAGTCCGCGGTCAACCACATGACCCGGCTGCTGGCCTCCCAGCTCGGACCCGCCGTCCGGGTGAACGCGATCGCGCCCGGCCTGATCGACACCCCCTGGTACGAGGGCGAGGACCAGGTGTGGGAGAGCTCGCGGGAGTGGATCACGGAGAACACCCCGCTGCGCCGCGTGGGCACCCCCGAGGACGTGGCCGAGGCCGCGCTCTACCTGGTCGACGCCGCCTACACGACCGGCGACGTGCTCACCGTCGACGGCGGCCGGCACATCGTCTGACGCACCCGGCCGGCTCCCGGCCCGCTCCCGGCCATCCCCACCGGATTCCACATCGTGGACAACTACCCTCGGAATATGAACGCAGAAGCCGACGCACGCGACGCCGCCACACAGGCAACCACCGCAAAGGCCACCGTGAAGGCCGACGACCGCAGTCACGTCTTCCACTCCTGGTCGGCCCAAGAGCTCATCGACCCGCTCGCCGTGGCCGGTGCCGAGGGTTCCTACTTCTGGGACTACGACGGCAACCGCTTCCTCGACTTCTCCAGCGCCCTCGTCTACACGAACATCGGCTACCAGCACCCGAAGGTGGCCGCGGCCATCGCCGAGCAGGCCGGCAAGCTCTGCACCGTCGCGCCCGGCTTCGCCGTCGACGTGCGCTCCGAGGCGGCCCGGCTGATCGCCGAGCGCACCCCGGGCGACCTCGACAAGATCTTCTTCACCAACGCGGGTGCCGAGGCCGTGGAGAACGCCGTCCGCATGGCGCGGGTGCACACCGGCCGGACCAAGGTGCTCTCCGCGTACCGCTCGTACCACGGGGCCACCTCCACCGCGATCAACCTCACCGGGGACGCGCGCCGCTTCGGCAACGACAGCGCCACCGCCGGCGTCGTGCACTTCTGGGGCCCCTTCGCCTACCGCTCGCCCTTCTACGCGGCCACCCCCGCCGAGGAGTGCGAGCGCGCGCTGCGCCACCTGGAAGACACCATCGTCTTCGAGGGACCGCAGTCCATCGCCGCGATCATCCTGGAGACCGTCGGCGGCGCCCCCGGCGTCCTCGTGCACCCCGACGGCTACCTGGCCGGGGTCCGCGCGCTCTGCGACCGCTTCGGCATCGTCTTCATCCTCGACGAGATCATGGTCGGCTTCGGCCGCACCGGTAAGTGGTTCGCCTCCGAACACTGGGACGTCGTCCCCGACCTGATCTGCTTCGCCAAGGGCGTGACCAGCGGATACGTCCCCCTCGGCGGGGTCGCCATCTCGGCCGCCATCGCCGAGACGTTCGCCCGCCGGCCCTACCCGGGCGGGCTGACGTACTCCGGGCACGTGCTGGCCTGCGCCGCCGCCGTCGCGACGATCAACGTCATGGAGGAGGAGGGCATCGTCGAGCAGTCCGCCCGCACCGGCGCGGAGCTGCTCGGGCCCGGCCTCGCCGCCATTGCCGCACGCCACCCGTCCGTCGGGGAGGTCCGCGGGCTCGGCACCTTCTGGGCCCTGGAGCTCGTACGGAACAAGGAGACGCGCGAGCCGCTGGTCCCGTACAACGCCGCCGGCGCCGACAACGCGCCGATGGCCGAGTTCGGGGCGGCCCTGAAGAAGGGCGGCCTGTGGCCGCTGCTCGCCGGGAACCGCATCCACGTCGCGCCGCCCTGCAACGTGTCCGCCGAGGATGTGGACAAGGGCCTGCGGATCATCGACGAGGCCCTGACGGTGGCCGACGCGCACACCGTCTGACCTGCGCCGCTCATAAGGTCGCCCAAACCGTGGGTGCCTGTTCTCGGAGGATCCGCTCTCTTACGAACGGCATGTGAACGTGCTGGAATCAACAGGCACCTACGGACCGGGATGCACGTCAGTCCCGGGGCGGTCCACGCGGGGAATCGGCGTGACCGAACGGCGGGGGGCGGGCTGCGCGTCCGCCGGACGCCGGGCGTACGGGATCCAGACGACCGGACTCCGTGTTCCCGAGTACCCGAAGGAAGACAGCGCATGAGCAAGCACATCCTCGCCCAGAACCAGTACGGCAAGGCCGAGAACCGCATCGTCAAGGTCACCCGCAAGGGCAGCGACGGTTCCTGGCACGAGATCCGCGACCTCAACGTCTCCGTCGCGCTGCGCGGCGAGTTCCGCGACGTCCACCTCACCGGTGACAACGCCAACTGCCTGCCCACGGACACCACCAAGAACACGGTGTACGCCTTCTCCAAGGAGCACGGCGTCGCCTCCCCCGAGGCCTTCGGCATCCTGCTCGCCAAGCACTTCGTCTCCTCCCAGGCCCCGATCCGCGAGGCGCAGATCCGCGTCGAGGAGTACGCCTGGGAGCGGATCCCGGTCCCGACGCGCAAGGAGCAGCACTCGTTCGCCCTCAAGGGCACCGAGGTGCGCACCGCGCAGATCACGTACAGCGAGACCACCGGTCTCCAGGTGATCTCGGGTCTGAAGGACCTGACCGTGATGAACTCGACCAACTCCGAGTTCCACGGCTTCATCAAGGACAAGTACACGACGCTGCAGGAGGCGTACGACCGCATCCTGGCGACCAAGGTCACCGCGCGCTGGGCGCACTCGGCGCTCGCCGCCGACGACGCCGAGTACGACTGGGACCAGTCGTACAAGAAGGTCCGCAAGAACATGCTGGAAGCCTTCGCGGAGACCTACTCGTACTCCCTGCAGCAGACCCTGAACCAGATGGCCGAGCGCGTGCTCGACAACTGCCCCAAGGTCAACGAGGTGCGCCTCAACCTCCCCAACAAGCACCACTTCCTCGTCGACCTGGAGCCCTTCGGCCTCAAGAACGACAACGAGGTCTACTTCGCGGCCGACCGCATGTACGGCCTCATCGAGGGCACCGTGCACCGCGACGGCGTGCAGCCGGTGATCGCGACGAGCGACTGGATCGTGGCGTAGCGCCCGCTCAGCTCCGCAGGTAATTCGGCCCGGACCGCGCCGCGGGGTCCGGGCCGTTCCGCGTCCTAGGACTGTTCGGGCTGCACGGGCTGCACGGGCTGCACGGGCTGCATGGGGTGCTCGGGCTGCTCCTCCGGCTGTCCCACGAGCAGGTTCCAGCGTCCGGAGCGCCCCGTCAGGGCCGTCACCGACTCCGGGCGTACGTCGAACCGCCAGAAGGCCGCCGCGGGCAGCTCCAGGGCCCACACCGCGGCCGCCCGTACGACGCCCTGCCCGACGACCGCCCGGTGCGTGCCCGGCGCCAGCGTGCCCAGGTGTGCGCCGACCCGCGCGATCAGCGCCTCCACGGACTCCCCGCCGCCCGGCGGCGCGTACGAGGCGTCGGTCATCCAGCGCCGCAGCCCCTCGGGGGCCTCCCCGGCCACTTCGTCCATGGTCCGTCCGGCCCAGGCCCCGTGGTCCTGGCCGCGCAGCCCCTCGTGCCCCGGGCACGGATCCCCGTACGGGAAGCGGTGCAGGCGCCCCGCCTCGTCCAGCGGGGGTGTCACGAGGCGGACGCGTACGGTGGTGGGGTGCACCGTCCGATTCTCCCGGGGTTTCGCACCGCGTTCAACCATCGGCCATCTGTCCGGCGCGGACATGACAATCGCCCGGGCGAGCGTCTTTCTCTCAGGGCAAAACCCTCATGAAGGAAGAACATTGACCATACGTTCGGCCGCCCGCGCCTCCGTACTCGTGCTCTGCACCGCACTCGCCGCGTCCGTCGCGCTCCCGGCACAGGCCTCCTCGATCGGCAGCATCCGCCCCAAGGCCGAGACCGCGCCGCTGTACGACGACGAGCCCGGCGGCGACGCCAACGCGGACGACCCGTCGATCTGGCGCAACGCCGCCGACCCGGGCCGCAGCCTGGTGATCGCGACCGCCAAGCAGGGCGGTCTGCGCGTCTACGACCTGGAGGCGCGCCAAGTGCAGTCGATCGCCGCCCCGGCCGGTCCGGGCGCCGACGACGCTCCCGGCCGTTTCAACAACGTCGACCTGGTCAACGGCCTGCGTCTGGGCGGCGGGCGCGCCGACGTCGCGGTGGTCAGCGACCGGGGCAACGACCGCCTGCGGATCTACCGGATCGACCGCAACCGCCCCGGCGGCCCGCTCACCGACGTCACCGACCCGGCGGCGCGCCCGGTCTTCTCCGCCGACCAGGCCGAGATCAACGAGCAGAAGACCGCGTACGGCCTGGCCACCTGGACGGACCGGAAGACCGGCCGGTCCTACGCGGCGGTCAGCCAGCGCAACCGCACCCGGATCGCCCTGCTGGAGCTGGTCGCCACCCCCGCCGGCACCGTCGACTACCGCCAGGTGCGCACGCTCGACCTGCCGTCCTCCTTCCGCCTGCCGAACGGCGCCTCCTGGACGCCCTGCGCCGAGCCGGGCGAGCTGGCGCAGGTCGAGGGCATGGTCGTCGACCCCGCGGACGGCACCCTGTACGCGGGGCAGGAGGACGTCGGCATCTGGCGCATCGACGCGGGCCTCACCGGCACGCCGAAGCTGATCGACAAGGTGCGCGAGTACGGCGTCCCCGGCACCTACGACGAGGAGACCGAGGAGTGCGCGCCCGGCGCCGATCCCGGCTACGGCGGCAAGCGCCTGAAGGCCGACGTCGAGGGCCTGACCCTGGTCACCGAGGCCGACGGCGACGGTTATCTGCTCGCCTCCAGCCAGGGCGACGACACCTTCGTCGCCTACGACCGCGAGCGCGAGGACCGCAACGAGTTCGAGGGCGCCTTCCGGATCACCGCGGCCTCCGCCGCCCTCGACGGCTCCGAGGTCTGCGACGGCGCCGCGGCCCTCAACGCCCCCCTCGGCACGCGCTACCCCCGCGGCCTGCTCGTCGTCCAGGACGGCCGGGAAACCCCCGGTGACGGCGACCGCGAGGCGACCGGGTTCAAGTTCGTCGACCTGGGCGAGGTGGTCGACGCCATCGGCTGACGCCCTCAACTGACGCCGTGGATCGATGCCATCGACCGACGACGTCGGTCGATGGCATCGGCCGTTGCCGTCGACCGGCGGGACGACGGTGAGACGGAGCCCTTCTGAGACGCCCCTGTAAGGCCGCCATAAAGAGCGGTACGGTGGCGGACGACAAGACGACGGTATGACGGAAGTCCGGTTGAGAATCCGGCACGGTCGCGCCACTGTGAATCCTCCCGGAGGGGGAGGAAAGTCAGACCCGCCACCGTCGTCGCAAGCACCACTGACCGGGACGCGTGTTCCCTCTGGAGGTTCCTGCCATGGCCGACTCCGCCGTGCCCACGACTGCCACCCCCCTGGCCGTCGCACCCATCTCCCTCTCCACCCTGGCCCCTTGGGCGCTGTTCGCCGGCGTCCTGATGCTGGTCCTGCTCTACCTCGTCGGCGCCGAGCAGGGCGCCACCGCGATCTTCGAAGGCGACACCGTCCACGAGTGGATGCACGACGGTCGCCACCTCCTCGGCTTCCCCTGCCACTGATCCACCGATCCGCAAGGGACCGAAAACTTCATGAACCCCATTTCCCCCCGCGTGCTCCTCATCAGGGGCATGCTCGCCGGCCTGCTCGCCGGAGTGGCCGCGTTCCTCGTCGCGTACTTCCTCGGTGAATCCCAGGTCGACGCGGCGATCGCCATCGAGGAAGCCGGAGCCCACGACCACCACGGCGAGGCGGCCCCGGTCAGCCGGGCCCTCCAGGCCACGGCCGGGCTGGGCACCGGAACGCTGCTCTACGGGATCGCGCTCGGCGGCATCGCCGCGCTCGTCTACTGCTATGCCCTGGGCCGGATCGGCCGCTTCGGCCCCCGGGCCACGGCGCTGCTCGTCTCCGGCGGTCTGTTCGTCACCGTCACCCTGGTGCCGTTCTTCAAGTACCCGGCCAACCCGCCGGCCGTCGGGGACCCCGAGACCACGGTCCAGCGGACCACCCTCTACGTCCTGATGCTCGCGCTCGGCCTGCTGCTCGCGGCGGCCGCGCTGATCCTGGGCCGGCGCCTGGCGCCGCGCCTGGGCAACTGGAACGCCTCGGTCGCCGCCTCGCTCGCCTTCGTGGTGGCCATCGGCATCGCCTACGCGTTCCTGCCCGGCATCAACGAGGTGCCGACGGGCTTCCCGGCGGCGCTCGTCTGGCAGTTCCGGCTCGCCTCGCTCGCCATTCAGGCCGCGATGTGGACCACTTTCGGCCTGGCTTTCGGATTTCTTGCCGAACGGGCCCTTGCCCCCGCCGTGACACCCAAGGAGGCTGTACAGCCTGCGAGTTGACGTCTTGCGTGCAAGTGACTGAGAGGCTGGTGGCGGCGCGGTGACGACGGCGACCCGAGAGCTCCGGGACCACCGAAGACCCAAAGGCCGCCGGGAGGCGCCGCACCGGCCGCACCCGCTGCACCTGGCTCACCTGCGTCACCTGCCTCATTTCCCGAACCGGCAGCAGTGGCGGGAGATGCGGGAGTGGCGGGGCTGGACGGGCGCCGCCCCGTTCTGGCTCAACGCGGTGCTCCTGCTGCTGACCCCGTTCACCACCGTCACCCTGCTCGCGCAGGCCGGCATCATCGCGGGCCTGACCGCCATCGGCGGCCTGGCCCGCCACCTCTGGTCGGGTGACTACGGCCATGCGGCCATCCACTCCGCCGCCGTGCTCATGGGTGCGGCGGCGGTCGCGGTCGTGGTGGTCTGACGGGGAGCCGTCCGGGGGGCTAGCCCCCCGGAAGACCGTCCCGGCTGCCGGATGTGGGGGCGGCCGACGCTCAACCATCCTCGTTTCATGACCACTTACCGCAGCAAGACCGTACTCGTCACCCTCTGCGCCACGGCCGTGGCGGCCACGCTGACCGGCACCGCCACCGGCGCCACGGCCACCACCACCACCACCACGGCCACCACCACGGCCCGTGGCACCGTGCCCGCCCTCGCCTGGGCGGCGTGCACGCACAAGGGCCACCTCGACGGCCAGCAGTGCGCGAAGCTGTCCGTCCCCCTCGACTACGCCGACCCGGCCGGCCCGCAGGTCGAGCTCGCCGTGTCCCGGCTGCCCAGTCCCCGCCCCGCCGCCCGGCGCGGGACGCTGGTCGTGGTGCCCGGCGGCCCGGGCAGCTCGGGTGTGCAGCGGCTCTCGCAGAAGGGGGCGGCGCTGGCAGGGCAGTTGGCCGGCGCCTACGACATCGTCGCGCTCGACCCGCGCGGTGTCGGCGGCAGCGTCACCGCCGCGTGCGGACTGGACGCGGCCGACCGGCGGCTGACGACCCTGCGCTCCTGGCCCGGCGCCGACGGGGGGATCGCGGCGAACGCGGAGCGCTCCCGCCGGGTCGCCGAGGCCTGCGCCGCGAACGGCGGTGCGGAGCTGCGCAGCTTCACCACCGCCAACCAGGCGCGCGACATGGACCGCTTCCGGGAGGCCCTCGGCGAGCGCAAGCTCTCGGTCTGGGCCGTCTCCTACGGAACCTACGTGACGGCGGTGTACGCGCAGAAGTTCCCGCACCGCACCGACCGCCTGGTCCTGGACAGCAGCGGGGACCCCGACCCGAAGCGGGTCGCGCGGGGCTGGCTCGCGAACATGGCGCAGGGCGCGGAGGACCGCTTCCCCGACTTCGCGGCCTGGGCGGCGGACCCGGCGCGGGCCGGGGAGGGGCTGCGACTCGCCGAACACCCGGACGACGTACGCCCGTTGTTCCTGGCGCTGGCCGAGGAACTGGACCGTTCCCCGAGGCCCTCGAACGTCCCCGGCCTGCCGCTGACCGGCACGATGCTGCGCCAGGCCATGCAGGTCGCCCTGTACGGCGACGCCCAGTTCCCCGGCTTCGCCCGCCTGGTCCGTGCGGCCCAGGACCCCAAGGCGGTCCCGGAGCTGCCCCAGGAGCTCGCCGGGGTGCTGCCCGATTCGGACGCGGCGTTGATGGTGGGGGTCATCTGCAACGACGTGGCCTGGCCGAAGGACGTCTCCGGCTACGAGCGGGCGGTGGCCGCGGACCGGGTCGCGCACCCCCTGACGGCCGGCATGCCGGCGAACGTCACCCCGTGCGCCTTCTGGAAGGACGCCCCCGCCGAGCGCCCCACCCGCATCACCGACCGGGGTCCCTCGAACATCCTGATGGTCCAGAACCTGCGCGACCCGGCGACCCCGTACGCCGCCTCCCTGAAGATGCGGGGCGCCCTCGGCTCGCGCGCCCGGCTGCTCACCGTCGACCACGGCGGCCACGGGGTCTACCTCGGCAACGGCAACGCCTGCGCCGACCGCACGATCACCGCGTACCTGACGACGGGGGAGCGTCCGGTCCGGGACTCCGCGTGCCCGGCCTGAAGATCCGGTCCAGGTGGTGGCGCAGCACCGCGACGGCCGACTCGGGGCCCCGCTGGCCCACCAGGATGCTGGTGCCCATGGTCGCCGCCATGGCGAGCAGGCTGATCGCCTCGATGCGCGCGTCGACCTCCGGGTCGGCCAGGCCCGATTCCTGGGCCTGGCCGATCAGCCCGGCCACCGCGTTCTCGGCGGCGTCGGGGTTGTCGATGAAGGGCTGGGCGGCCAGCGCCTCGTCGGTCACGGACAGGATCGAGTAGGAGCTGTAAAGGAGGTGGAAGGTGCGGCTCTCCTCGTCGGTCGGCAGGGAGGCCAGCAGCAGCGCCTCGATCGTCGCGCGCGGGCCGGGATCGGGGCCGGCGGCGGCGAGGCGGGCACCGACCCGGGAGGTGAAGCGGTCGGTCAGGTGCTGGAGACCGTAGAAGAGCAGCTTCTCCTTGGTCTGGAAGTAGTACTGGACCAGGCGCAGGGAGACCCCGGCCTCGGCCGCCACGTCGCGCATGCCGACCGCGTGCAGCCCGCGCCGTCCGGCGACGCGGATGAGTGCCTCGGCGATCTGGGTGCGCCGTTCCTCGTGGTCCACGCGTTTCGGCATGTTCTGGTGTCTCCGCCCGTCGGTGCCCGTGGGTGATGAGCCTGCGGCTCGTTTTCATGGTACCGCCGTATCAACATCATGGTACGGTCGTATCACGAAGAACGGATCCCCGGTCCTCCAGGAGGTGCCCCCGTGCCCGAGACCCCTACGCCTGAGAACAAGCCCCGTGTACGCCGCGACATCGGCCACTACGTGAGCGACGAGCTGCGCGACCGCTACTTCGCGGCCTGTGACGCCCTCTACGCGAAGGGGGCGCCCGCCCGCTTCGAGACGGACGTGGAGACGAGCTTCGGGACCACGCACGTCTACCGGTACGGCCCCACGAACCCGGCGGCGGAGTCCCGTACGCCGATCGTCCTGATCCACGGTTCGGGCGGCTGCTCGGCCCAGTGGTACCCCAACACCGTCGCCCTCAGCGCCGACCGGCCCGTCTACGCCCTCGACACCCCCGGCGACCCGGGCCGCAGCGTCCAGCGAGAGGTGATGTGGCAGCCCGAGCGGGCGGCCCAGTGGATGGACGAGGCCCTCGACGCGCTGGGCCTGGACCACGTCCACCTGGTCGGCTCCTCCTATGGCGGCTGGCTCGTCATCAATCAGGTGCACCTGCACCCCGGCCGCCTCGCCTCGGTCACCGCCCTGGACCCGGGCGGCCTGGAGAAGGTGGGGCTGCGCTTCTTCGTGTGGATCTTCGCCAGCCTCTTCGCGACCTACGCTCCCAAGTCCCTGCGCCCCGCCCTGGCCAAGTGGCTGGAGCAGCCGGTCCTGGTCGTCCCCGAACTGCGGGCGTGGATCCAGGCGAGCGTCCGCGCCTTCCGGATCCGCCGCCCGGCCCCGCTGCCACTTCTCGACGCGGAACTGGGCGCGATCCGCACGCCGTTCTACCTGATCATGGGCAAGCGGAGCCTGCTCGTGCACCCGAAGCGCCAGCTGGAGCGGGTGCCGCGGCTGATTCCCGGAGCGCGCGCCGAGATCGTCTCCGCGACCGGGCACGGCCCGCAGATCGACCACCCCGAGCTGGTCAACGCCCGGATGCTCAGCTTCTTCGAGGACGTCGACTCCCTCGACCCGGCCGCGCGCGGGGCCGCGTAACCGCCATCGGGCCGCGTAACTCCACCGGGCCGCTCAGCCGGTCCGGAAGCGGAGCCGGTACTCCGTCGGCGTGGTGCCGAGCGTGCGGCGGAACGCCCGTACGAGGGTGTCCGCGGTGCCGAACCCGCAGGTGGAGGCGATCCGTTCGAGCGTGGCATCGGTGGCTTCGAGCCGGCCCCGCGCCAGCTCCACGCGGGCCGCCTCGATGTAGGCGGCCGGGGTCATGCCCAGCTCGGACTTGAAGATCCGGGCCAACTGCCGCTCGCTGACGTGCGCGTACGCGGCGATGTCGGCCAGGCTCAGCCGGCCGCCCAGGTGCCGCCGGATGTAGTGCCGCAGGTCCTCGCCGCGCCGCGTCGCGGAGACGGGCTCCAGGGGCACGCTGAACTGGCTCTGCCCGCTCGGCCGCTTCACGTACATCACCAGCTGCCGGGCCACGCGCAGGGCGACGCTCTCGCCGAAGTCCTCGGCCACCAGGGCGAGGGCGAGGTCCAGGCAGGCGCTGATGCCGGCGCCGGTCCACACCTCGCCCTCCCGGATGAAGACCGGGTCGGCGTCCACCTCGACCGCCGGGTGGTCGGCGGCGAGCTGCTCCGCGGTGGACCAGTGCGTGGTGGCCCGCTTGCCGTCGAGCAGCCCGGCCGCGGCCAGCAGGTGCGCCCCCACGCAGACGGACGCGACCCGGCGCGTGCGCGCGGCGAGCGTCCGTACCCAGTCGACCACCTCCGGGTCGGTGAGGGCGCGGACGCGGCGCTCGGCGTCCAGCTCGACGGCGCCGGGCACCAGGAGCGTGTCGATGCTCCGCGCGGCCGCCTCGGCGAAGGTCAGGTCCGGCAGGATGCGCACCCCGGCCGAGGTGGTGACGGGGTCGAGCGTCCGGGCGGCCAGGGCGACCCGGTAGCCGGCCGCGTCGTCCGTCTCCCGCGGAACCAGGGAGAACACCTCGGGCGGCCCGGTGACGTCCAGCAGGTCGACGCCCTCGAAGAGCACGATCACGATCAGTCGCGCGACGGGCTCCAGGGGCGCGGAATCAGGGTCCGGGTCCAGCCGGTGTCCATGTCCATAGGTCTCCATGGTCTCCATGACGCCTCCGTGGGTCCTTCTCCAGCGCCGCTCACAGGCAGATGTGTGCAACGCTAACACGGTTAGTAAGCAATGATTACGAATCCCCGTGCTGCCCGGCCTGCGCACCGCCACCCCCCAGGTCGGAACTGTTAGCGCTGCTACCATCGACGCCATGTCAACGGCCCGAGAGCGCATTCTGGAAGCCACCGCGGAGCTGCTCGCCACCAAGGACGCACCGGCGATCTCCACCCGTGCCATCTGCGACCGGGCCAAGGTCGGCATGCCCGAGATCTACCGCCAGTTCGGCGACAAGGAGGGGCTGCTCACCGCGGTGGCCGACATCGGCTTCGAGCGGTTCCTCGCCAACAAGCGCCGCAATCCGCGGACCGACGACCCGGTGGCGGACCTGCGTACGGCCTGGGACAGCCACGTGGCGTTCGCGCTCGGCAACCCCCACCTCTACCGGCTGATGTTCACCCCGGCGGGAGCGGCCAAGCCGCAGGCGATCGGGGAGGCGCAGGCCCTGCTCCTGGCCGCCGTGGAGCGCTGCCGCGACGCCGGCCGGCTGCGGACGGCCCCGGCGCTGGCCGGGCAGTCGATCCTCTCCGCCAACGTCGGCGTGTGTCTGATGGCGCTGTCCTTCCCCGAGCTGTACGGGGGCCTGGACATCTCCCGGTCGGTACGGGACGCGGTGATCGGCAAGGTCACCGGCGACGAGCGGGAGGACACGCGGATCGGCGCCGCGACCGTCCTCGCCCAGGCCCTGGTCGACACCCTCACGGGAGCGACCCCGGCGTGACATCGTGGCCCCATGGCCATCGAAATCCGCCCGGCTTCGGTCTTCGAGGACGTCCGCACCCTGATCGGTCCCAAGTCGCCCGAGGCCAACGTCTGCTGGTGCCTGAGCTACCGGATCCCGTCCAAGCTCAACAACGAGCTCCGGGGACCGGCCCGCGGTGAGCACGTCGCCGAACTGTGCCGGACCGGGACCCCTCTGGGAGTGCTCGCCTACGACGGCGACGAGCCGGTCGGCTGGGCCGCCGTGGCACCGCGCTCGGACACCTCCTTCGCGCGCAGCCGGAAGATCCCGTACGTCGACGACCTGCCGGTCTGGTCGCTGTGGTGCATCCGCGTACGCCCCGGCCACCGGAAGAAGGGGGTCTCGCACGCCCTCATCGCCGGTGCGGTCGACTTCGCCCGGTCCCACGGCGCGCCGGCGATCGAGGCCTACCCGCTCGACAGCGGCGACGCCAGGGTCGACCTGACGATGGCGTACGCCGGGATCAGGAAGAACTTCGAACGCGCCGGCTTCACCCACGCCGCCGACACCACCTCGGTGCTGGCCGGTCATCCCCGGGTCCTGATGCGGCTCGACCTGCGCTGACCGCGGTCCTGCGCCTACGCACCGGCACCGGCACCGGCACCGGCACCGGCACCGGCACCGAGGGTGAACCGGTCGACCAGCTCGACGAACTCGTCCTCCTTCTCGAAGAACGCGACGTGCCCGGCCTCGATCTCCGCGTACGTGCTGGGCGCGGCTGTTCTCCACCGGGACGGTGAAGTCCAGGGTGGCGCCGATGACTAGCGTGGCGCAGGGTGCCGGGGGTGGGCGGCATGTTCGGGATCAGCAGCAGCTCCACCTGCTCGCGGCCGATCGCGTTGAGGAAGCCCCGGCTGAAGCCGGCCATGGTGACCGCGCGGCCGAAGGCGGCCGGGTCCGAGGCGCCGAGCTGCTGCCACAGGGTGAAGAGGTTGCGCAGGTACTCGTCCCCCTCGGTGTGGGCCCAGCCGGCGACCAGGATCAGCCGGCGCACGCGATCGCCCGGCGGGATCGGGGTCAGGCCGCGCGGCAGAGGTCCGCGGGGCCGGCCGGGGCCGCGGCGCGTGCAACGGGGGCGGTCGCGGTCGCGGTCGCGGTCGCGGGCACGGGGCGGGCGCTGGTGCGTACGGCGGACGCGGTCTGCGAGCGGTGCTGCGCGAAGACGACGAGGCGCAGCACCGCGAACCGCGCGGCACCGGCGAGCGCGGAGGCGGACAGGTAGACGACCTGTTCCCGCAGGGCGCCGGGCGAGGCGTCGAGCTGCCTCAGGACGAGCATCGCCGCGCAGGTCACCGCGTACGCGGCCGCCGCGGATCCGGCCGACTGCGCATGCTGGCGCCACGTCGCCCGCCCGCCCGCGCCGAAGGTGAAGCGGGCGTGCAGCTCGGTGGCGAGGAGCGTGGAGACCACGGTGATCAGGGCGTTGGCCAGGATCCAGGGAACCCAGGAGCCTAGGGCCGCGACGGCGAAGCTGGAGGCGACCCCCACCCCTCCGCCACAGAGCACGAAGCGGGAGAAGGCGGTGAAGGCCCCGGCTGCCGCCTGCGTCCGGTTCTGCACTGTCTCCATGATCCAACCCCTCCGATGGTGACTCCGTGGAACCTGCGGACCGCGGACCGCGCCGCCGTGGTGCCATGATGGCACATCGGTGGCGCCATAGCGAGGTCTTTGTGGCGCCATCCGTGCGGTCGGTGGCGCCACGAGGGCTGCCGGGCGAGCCCCGCGGCCCGGATCCCCGGCGCATCCACCCCCATGTGACCCACGTCACGCTCGACTCCTGTCAGGAATCGGGGCGCTGTCCCGCTCAAGTCACCGACAGCCCAGTGAACCGACAGGAGCACCCCATGAAGCACCGCATCCTCGTCCTCGGTGCCGGCTACGCCGGGGCCTACGTGGCCGGGAACCTGGCCCGCCGGCTGTCCCCGGCGGACACCGAGATCACCGTGGTCAACGCCGTGCCGGACTTCGTCGAGCGGCTGCGGCTGCACCAGGTCGCAGCCGGCCAGGACATCGGGACCCGCCCGCTCGCCGAGGTCTTCGCGGGCACCGGCATCCGGCTGCGCCTGGCCCGGGTCACCGCCCTCGACCCCGAGCGCAGGGTCGTCGCCGTGGCCGACGCCGACGGCGGCGCCGACGAGCTCGGCTACGACACCCTCCTCTACGCGCTCGGAAGCCACGGCGACGACCGCGGTGTCCCCGGCGCGGCCGACCACGCCTTCGACGTCGCCACCCGGCCCTCGGCGCTGCGCCTGCGCGAGCGCCTGGACGGCCTGCGGGAGGGCGGGAGCGTGGTGGTCGTCGGTGACGGGCTGACCGGCATCGAGACCGCCACCGAGATCGCCGAATCCCGGCCCGGCCTGTCGCTCACCCTGATCGCCCGCGGCGAGCTGGGCGCCGCCCTCTCCGCCGGAGCCCGCGGCCACCTGCGCCGGGCCTGCGACCGGCTGGGCATCACCGTCCTGGAACACACCGCCGTCGAAGCCGTGGAAGCGACCCGGGTCCTGTGCGCCGACGGCACCGCCCTGCCCTCCGACGCGACCGTGTGGACGGCCGGGTTCGCGGTGCACCCCCTCGCCGCCGCCGCCGGGCTGGCGGTCACCGAGAGCGGCCGGATCCTCGTCGACGCCACCATGCGCTCGCTCTCGCACCCCGACGTCTACGCGGCCGGGGACAGCGTCCACACCCTGGGCGCCAACGGCCTGCCGCTGCCCATGTCCTGCGCTTCGGCCGGCTTCACCGGCATGCAGGCCATGAAGGCCATCGTGGGCACCCTGACCGGCGGCAGGACCGGCCACGTCAAGCTGGACTACCCGGGCAACCACATCAGCCTCGGGCGCCGCGACGGGATCCTGCAGTTCGTCGACCAGGAGGCCCGGGCCAAGCCGAAGTACGTGGGCGGGCGGAAGGCCGCACGGATCAAGGCGGGCATCCTCAAGGTGTCGCTGTGGAGCACCTCGCACCCGACCTTCTGCGTGCCCAAGCGTCAACGCCGCCTGGCCGCCGTGCCGGACGCCCCCGCACGAGCGGGCCGCCTAGGGTGATCCACATGGACAGCGTGGGCGTCGACCGCTTCGACACCAGCCGGTTCGAGGCCAGCCGGAACCGGCTGGCCTCACTGGCCTACCGCCTGCTGGGCTCCGCCGCCGACGCCCAAGACGCCGTACAGGACGCCTTCTTGCACTGGCAGGCCGCCGACCGGCGGCAGATCGAGGTGCCCGAGGCCTGGCTGACCAAGGTCGTCACCAACCTGTGCCTCGACCGGCTCCGCTCGGCGCAGGCCCGCCGCGAACGCACCGCCGGGGCCTGGTTCCCCGAACTGCTCCTCGACGGCGACCCGATGCTCGGCCCGGCCGACACCTTCGAGCAGCGCGAATCGGTCTCCCTGGCCGTGCTGACCGTCATGGAGCGCCTGTCACCCGTCGAACGGGCCGTCTACATCCTGCGCGAGGCGTTCTCGTACGGCCACGCGGAGATCGCCGAGATCCTCGACATCTCCGAGTCCGCGAGCCAGCAGCACCTGCACCGCGCCCGGACCCGCGTCACCGCCGATCGCCGCCGCGGCGCCGGCGAGGTCGACCCGGCGTCCGCCCGCAGGATCGTCGAGGAGTTCCTGGCCGCCGCCACCTCGGGCCGTACCGAACGGCTGGTGGCCCTGCTCACCGACGACGTGATCGCGATCTCCGACGGCGCCGGCCTGGCCGAGAAGCTGCTGCGGTACGACACTCCGCGACGCGTCGCCACCATCATGCGGGGAGGCTTCAGGCCCACACCCGCGAAACGGCGGCTCGCCGGCGGCGCGCTCGCCCTGCACTACGCGCTCGTCAACGGCGCCCCCGCCGTCCTCTTCGTCCTCGGCGATCAGGTCATGGGCGCGGTTGCGTTCGAGGTCACCGAAGACAAGATCGCAACCGTACGCGGCATCGCCGCCCCCGCCCGCCTCGGCCGCCTCACCGAAGCCTGGCGCCGGCACGCACCCGAGACGCCGCTGATCGCCGAGTGGTGACGACCTGGACGGCCGCCAGGACCTCCGCGGGCGGGGCGTCCTCGAGGAGGAAACCCGCCGCACCGGCCCGCAGGGGCTTCTCCGATCCTGGCCGGCTCGGCTGACCGGCAATGGCCGGTCAGAGCCGGAACAGCACTCCGCGCCAGGTCCAGCCGGCGTCGAGGACCACCTGGCGCAGGGGGTCCTTCATCTCCCGGGCCTCGAAGCGGAGCGTCTCGACCCTGCGTTCGCGCCCGTCGGGACCCGTCTCCTTCCCCCACACCTGGTACACCGCGTTCGCCGGCCCGCGGGAGCGCTGCCCGAGGAGGTGCTCGCTCAGCGAGACCTCCCACTGCTCGTCGATGGCCCGCACCTCGTGCTTCGCCGCGTCCAGGCGCATTCGGGTCCAGAGCCGCACGCGCAGCTCCGGGAGCCGGCACTCGGCCACCAGGTCGCCCTCCTTCGGGGTCCCGTTGCGTACGGCGAAGGGGACGCCCGGCCCGCTGAGCGCCAGTAGCGCCGACCGGACCTCCAGGGGCGTACGCGGTGCGACACCCTCGTCGGGACGCCGGGTGCCGAAGTAGTCGTCCAGGAGGCCCACGGCTATTCCCCCGCCCCGGGGACGTCGACGCCGTCCGGGGGCGCAGCCGGGAGCCGGCCTTCCGGCAGGCGGTACTCGATCGGTATCGGCAGTGTCATGGGCATCGTGGGGCCCTCCTTACGCAGGGCAGTAGATCAGAAGGCCCCGCTGCAGGCCGCGTGCAGCGTGCGCCCGTCCGCGCGCACCGTGTGCGGTACGGCGGGCCGGCGGACGGGGCGCCGGCATCGGCGCCGGCGCCCGGCCTGCGGTGCCCTGGTCAGAGGTTCTCGTCGTGCAGGTCTTCCTCGCGCAACAGGTCGTCCTCGGGGCGGCGCGAGGTCTCCTTCGGGTTCCGCTTCCCGCCGTGCTTCTCTCCCTGCTCGCGGGAAGCCTTGCCCGGCTGGGGACGTGCGGGGTCCCCGGAGCGGTGATGCTCCTGCGCCTCGCGGCCCTTGCCCGGCTCCTGGTGCCTGTCCTGTGAATCGCCCATGACGGGGAATCCTCCAGATCCGTGGGGTTGACATTCCTCGCGGATCACGCTGACACGTATGGTGACAAACTGCACCATCTCGCCTACGTGGTGTGGCTTACGGGTGACACCCGCCCTCGGCGCCCCTGCTGTCAGGAGCACGCCTCATGCTGGATCGCTGCGCACGGACCGCGCCGAAGGGCGACGTAGTAGTTGCCGACTGCGGACAGGTAGCCGTCGTCCGCCGTCTCGCTGTCGGTGGTGAACCGCGGGGCGGCCTTGATCTCCTCCTGCGTGCCCGAGACCTTCACCGTCTGCGCGTCCGTGTCGATGGCGGTGACGGCGCCGGCCGGGATCAGCACGCTCTTGCCGAACAGCCACACGCCGGTGTCGACCACCAGGTGCTGCCTGCCCGGCTGGTCCTGCTGGCGGTCCACGTGGCCGATCACCCCGTCCGTGGCCTCCACGGTGAAACCCACCAGCGACTGCTGCGCCGGGTAGCCGCTCTCTTGCGCGTACATCCACACACCGCTCACGGCCCGTCTCCTCGTCCTCGGTTGAGATGCCGGCCCATCGGCATCACCGGCTCGTACGGTCCCCTCCGCATGCCCCGGCGCCCGCCGCGTAACCGCGCGACTGCGGCGGCGTACCCCGAGTAGAGGCCTGTGCCCGCCGTTCGGGTGAAGCAGTCGGGCAGCAAGGCCCGCAAGGCCGGTACCGGGCACCCGGTGTGCGGGTCCTCGGGCAGGGTTGAGGGCGGTCGGCCCAGTCACGTTCCGCGAACCCGTGCCGGGTGCTCCAGTAGGAGCGGCGGATGCAGCTCTCGCGGAGAGGCCGGCGTCTCATCGGGCCGGAGGAGGAGAGGATCGGCCATGCCGTCATCCGAGGAGTGGGATCCGGGCGAACACCAGCGGTACGCCGATGGTGGGCAGCCGGCGGAGATGGACATGGCGGGCACGCTCGCGGCAGCGGAATCCGCTTCCCCCGTCGAGTCGTTGGACGTCGTCGCCCGCATGCTCAGGGACCGCCTGAACGCCGTCGCCGTCTCCTTCCTGATCGTCGACTTCACCGGATCGTCGGTGGTGCGGCTGGGGGCGGCCGACACCGTCGAGTCCGGCGAGCCACCTGAGCGCGTCGCGTTGCCCGGCACCCTCTACGCGGACGTGCTGCGTACCCAGCGCCAGGCGTTCCGGCGAGAGGGCGATCGACTGATCAGGGTCGTGGCGCCCGTGACCAACCGCGGCGACGCCATCGGACTGCTCGAACTGTTCCTGCCGGATCACCCGGACGAAGACGCGATGCGGCAGATCGGCGCGACCGCTCACGCCCTCGCCTACATCGTCATCGCGAACCGCTCCTTCACCGACGTGTACCAATGGGGCCGCCGTACCCGACCCCTGAACCTGGCCGCCGAGATCCAGCACCGGCTCCTGCCCACCTCGCTGGCGTGCGAAGCAGCCCAGTTCACGGTCGCCGGAGCACTGGAACCGGCGACGCACGTCGGCGGTGACACCTTCGACTACGTCGTCGACCGCGACACCATGCAGCTCTCCGTCACCGACGCCATGGGGCACGACGTCGAAGCCGCGCTCCTCGCCACCCTGGCCGTGGGCGCCCTCCGCAGGGCTCGACGGGCCGGCGCCGACCTCGAAGAACAGGCCTTCGAGGCCAACCGGGCCATCACTGACAACGGCAGGCAGGGCTTCGTCACCGGGCAGCTGTTGCGCGTCAGCCTGCTCGACGGGACCACCGAGTTCGTCAACGCGGGGCACCCCTGGCCGCTGCGCCTGAGACAGGGAGAGGTCGAGGAGCTGGTACCCGCGGTGGATCTCCCCTTCGGCGTCAAGCCGCGCACCTCCTACCGGGTGCAGCGGCTGGACCTGCGGCGGGGCGACCGGCTCGTGATGCTCACCGACGGCATGCTCGAACGCCGCGCGGTCGAGGTGGACCTGCCCTCCCTGATCGTGCACACCGCCGACCTCCATCCCCGAGAGGCCTCCCGCGCCCTGGTCGCCGAGGTCCTGCGCGCCCACGACGGAGGCCTCCAGGACGACGCGACGGTGATGTGCCTGGACTGGCACGGCACCCACCAGGTCACACGCAGCGCTGATGCCGGGGCGGACCTCGCAGAGGCGTCGGATCCGGAGCGGTCCTCCGTCCGGAGCCCGGAGCCGCCGCCGTGACGGGGACCTACGAGGAACGGGGACCTACGAGGATCCGAGGTGCTGCGGGGGCGTGAGCGCCACCGCCTCAGCGGTGCGGGCAAAGGCGCCACTGAGGCGGATTTCCGGCTCGGGGTGTTCCAGTCGCGGGGCCACCGTCCCGGACGGACGCGTTCGCCTCAGGCAGAGTCCGAGGGTGTGGACGCTTCTGCGGCGCGGCGGTACTCGGCATTGATGCGCTGGGCTTCTTCGAGCTGGTCCTCGAGGATGACGATGCGGCAGGCCGACTCGATGGGGGTTCCCTGGTCGACGAGTTCGCGGGCTCGGGCAGCGATGCGCAGCTGGTAGCGGGAGTAGCGGCGGTGTCCGCCGGCGGAGCGGAGCGGCGTGATGAGGCGGGCTTCGCCCAGTGCCCGGAGGAATCCCTGCGTGGTGCCGAGCATGTCCGCGGCCCGGCCCATGGTGTAGGCGGGGTAGTCGTCGTCGTCGAGACGGCCGAACGAGTCGTCTGCTGTCATTGAACCTCTCTCGTGGAACGCGTGGAGGGGCCCTGGCGCCTATGGCACCAGGGCCCCGAAGGAACTACTACACCATCTGTCGGCCCTGATACTGCGCCGACCCTGTGATTCCGCCGACCCGGCCGAGATGCTGCCGGGAGTGCGGGGATCGCGGTTGCTTGACCGGAGACCACCTCACTATCGATGTCCTGCGGTACCCGGGCTCAGGTTTCTACCCGGGCGATCCTGATGGTGCTCGGCTCCTCCGTTCTTCCCTCGGTGATCAACTGCTTGCTACTGCGTACTGCTGGTACTGCTTGGTGGTGCGTACTACTGGTGGTGCGTACTGCTCGGTGGCCTGCGGCAGCGCCACTCTTCTTCGGCAGCCAGCCCCGTCGCCCATCGTGCGTCTGCTCTGGCTTGGAACCCCACTGCCGAACTTCCCGGTGCGCGCGCCCGCAGCCGACGCCTTCACCGAGGTGCTGCTCTCACTGACTTCACTGCTGGGTACTGCGCACTGCATTCACGGGTACTGCCACTGCGTCAACCGCGGTACTTCTCTCGGCGGCCCCTGATCACTGCGGGCCGCCCGGTCCGGTCGTCAGTCCCGTCGCCGTCCTGCAACCGCTCTGGCTTCGACACTCCACGCCCGCACCGCCCTGCTGAACTGCGATGACTCGTACCGCGGGTACCACTGCCCGGCAGTTCGTCTCTGCCAGGCCCTGCTGTCTTTCTGGGTTACGAGAGAAACCATAGCCACGCCGCAACCCAATGTCTACCCCAGCCGCGATAGATTTTCGTTCGGCCGGCGAAGAGGTAATCGGTACCGGCCGCTCCCGTACGCGAGGCCTCGGGGCCGGGGCCGGACCCGGGGGCCGGCCGTGCGGCCGGCCAGGCGGCATCGGCTCAGAGCAGCGCGTGCGGGTACTGTGCCGCGCGCTGCTGAAAGGCCAGGACCGCCGGGTTCTGGACGGTGCCGCCGCGGATCTCGATCGCTCGGCGAATGGTCGGGTCACCGTCCCAGCCGGCCGGCCCTTCGAGGACCGACCGCAGGAACGGAATCAGAGCCTCGCTGTTCTCCCAGGTGGCGGCATCCCACAGGTAGGAGGGGCTGTGATCCACGGCGTAGTAGTGGACCTGGTCGCCGACGGTGAACATCGGCGCGTCGAAGGTGGTGGCCCGGGCCCAGGCGAAACCCATGCCCTCGTCGCATGAGACGTCGATGACGAGGGTGCCGGGCGCGAGCTTCGGCAGGTCCTCCTTTATCAGGAACATCAGCGGCGCCGCGGTGTCCTGGAGCACGCAGTTGACGATGATGTCGTGTCCGGCGAGGAAGTCGGCCAGCGGCTCCGGCCCGTCCTCGGTGACCACGATGCTGCGCCGCGGGTCGAGGGTGTCGTCGGCCACGTCGTGGTCGAAGTGCACGATCCGTGCCGAGTGGATCGGTGAACTGACGGCGGCGATGCCGCGGGCGGTCAGCACATCCACATCGTGAACGCCCAGTGCGCTGAGCGCGGTTACCGCGCCGCGGGCGGTGGCGCCGAAGCCGATCACCACCGCACGCCGCCGGCGCCCGTAGTCACCGGTCGCCCCGGTCAGCTGCATGGCGTGCAGCACCGACGAGTAGCCGGCCAGCTCGTTGTTCTTGTGGAAGACGTGGAGGCTGAATCCCCCGTCCCGGGTCCAGTGGTTCATCGCCTCGAAGGCGATCACCGTGAGCCTGCGGTCGATGGCGGCCTGCGTGACCTTCTCGTCCTGCACGCAGTGCGGCCACCCCCACAGCACCTGCCCGTCCCGCAGTTCCTCCAGGTCTTCGTGCAGCGGTTTGGCCAGCAGGATCACGTCGCATTCCGTGATCAGCTCCTCGCGTGAGCGGAAACCTGCGACCCACGGAGCGAGCTGACCGTCCGAAACGCCGAAGTGATCGCCGTAACCGGTCTGCAGGTAGATGCTGGGCTGAAGGTCGGCATCGATGCGTTCGAAGTGCGCCGGGTGGATCGGCAGGCGGTGTTCGTTCTCTTTACGGGTCTGCGACATGATTCCGAGCTTGAGCTGCTGCAAGATGCCCCTTTGGTTGTGGTCTGTCCCATGCGGGCCGGAGCGCAGGGGGATCTCGGCGGCAGCCTGGGCTACGACAGAAGCCGTCACCACGCCACCACCCAATGTCTGCTCCGGCCGCGATAGATTTTCATGCGGTCGAGAATGAGGAAATCGGCGCCACCGGCCGGGTGGTCACGTAAGAAGCCGCTGTGTACGAGGGAGGGCCCGACCGGCGTGTGCCGGTCGGGCCCTCCTCGCCGTCCGGGTGCCGGCTCGCACCCGTCGAGTCGGGTCGAGTGGGGACGAGCCGGTCAGACCGCCAGAGGTGCGCCGAGCATCGCCGATGCGTGCTGGAGCGGACTGAGGGCGCGCGCGGGCGCGGCGGCCCGGGGGAGTCCGCGGCAGGTGAAGCCGAGCTGGGTCATGGCCCGCAGGACTTCACCGACGCTGAAGTCACGCCTGTCCTGGCGGGTGATGACCTGGCCGACCTGCTTCACGGGGTAGACGCGGCGGCCGATGATCACGGAGTCGCCGACGACCTCCTCGGGCTTGATGTCCTTCATCGATTCCAGGACGCCGCTCTTGGTCAGCTCGAACGGGAAGCGGGCGATGACACAGCGCATGTTGCCTCACAGGAAGAAGGAGCGGGGGACGGTTCTGTCGTGGTGATGGTGAGGCGGGTCAGCGGGCGAGAGCGAGGACTCCCGGAGCACTGCCCTGTTCGGCGGCCACGGGCATCGCGGTGAGTTGGGCCCGGGTGACCGGCCCGGTGCACAGGCCGTAGGCGGGGTTGGCTCTGGCGGAGCGGGGCTGCATCCGGATCAGCGTCACGACGTGCCTCTTGCAGAGATGGGTCAGTCTTCTGATCACGTGGTTCTCAGGCCGCCGCATCGAAGGAGGACTGCCGCACGCTCGAGCGCCGTGCGGCAGAAACGGGCCGGCGCCTGCCGCGGGAGGCCGCAGCGCGCTTGGCGCGTTCGACGACCGGCGCGGTGATGGTGACGGGGATTCCGGAGGGGGCCTGGGCACCGGTGATCCGGTTGAGGGCCTCGTCGCCGGAGCGGACCTGGGTGGTCTGCGGGACGATCCCGGCGGCCTGCATGAGGCGGGTCATGTCGCGGCGCTGGTTGGGGGTGACCAGGGTGACGACGCTGCCGGACTCACCGGCGCGGGCGGTGCGGCCACCGCGGTGGAGGTAGTCCTTGGGGTCGGTCGGCGGATCCACGTTGACGACGAGGTCGAGGTTGTCGACGTGGATGCCACGGGCGGCGACGTTCGTGGCGACCAGGACGGTGACGTGTCCGGTCTTGAACTGGGCCAGGGTCCGGGTCCGTTGCGGCTGGGACTTGCCGCCGTGCAGGGCCGCGGCGCGGACCCCGCTGTCGAGGAGGTCCTGGGTGAGGCGGTCCACGGCGTGCTTGGTGTCGAGGAACATGATCACGCGGCCGTCGCGGGCGGCGATCTCCGTCGTCGTCCGCTGCTTGTCGGCGCCGTGGACGTGCAGGACGTGGTGCTCCATCGTGGTCACCGCGCCCTGCGAGGGGTCGACGGAGTGCACGACGGGGTCGGTCAGGTAGCGACGGACCAGCAGGTCGACGTTGCGGTCCAGGGTCGCGGAGAACAGCATCCGCTGGCCCTCGGGACGCACCTGGTCGAGGAGCGCGGTGACCTGGGGCATGAAGCCCATGTCGGCCATCTGGTCGGCCTCGTCCAGGACGGTGATCGCGACCTGGTTCAGCCGGCAGTCGCCGCGGTCGATGAGGTCCTTCAGACGCCCGGGGGTGGCCACCACGACTTCGGCGCCGCCGCGCAGGGCGCCCGCCTGGCGCCCGATGGGCATGCCGCCGACGACGGTGGCCAGGCGGAGCTTGACCGAGCGGGCGTACGGGGTGAGCGCGTCGGTCACCTGCTGGGCCAGTTCGCGGGTGGGTACGAGGATCAGCGCGAGCGGCTGGTGGGGTTCGGCCCGCTGCCCGGCGGTGCGGGCCAGCAGGGCGAGGCCGAAGGCCAGGGTCTTTCCGGAGCCGGTGCGGCCACGGCCGAGGACGTCACGGCCCGCGAGGGTGTTGGGCAGGGTGGCGCCCTGGATCGGGAAGGGCACGCTCACGCCCTGCGCTCCGAGGGCGGCCAGCAGCTCGGTCGGCATGTCGAGATCGGCGAAGGCCTCGACGGCGGCCAACGCGGGCGTGATGGTCTTCGGCGGCGCGAACTCGCCCTGCACCGCGGCGGGCCGGCGGCCTGAGCCGCCCGAGCGGCTCGGACCTGCGGAACGGCTCCGAGCCGGGGCACCGGAGGAGCCGAATCGGCTGCTCCGCTCCGAACCGGCGCCGGCGCCGTTGCCGTTGCCGAAAGCAGGGCCGCCGGTGCGGCTGCGGGTACGGGACGATCGCTCGTTCTTACGTGTGGGGTTCATTCGAAACCTTCCTTGATACGGCACGTATCAAGGAATTCCCGCAGCGGATGAGCAGCGCAGAGAATTGCGAGAACGGACCGAATGGAATGCGGAGGCAGGTCCGGCCGGCGATAGATGCGCGCGGGTACGGGCACTGCAATGAGTGTGGCGTCATGCGGACGCGAAACTGGAGAAATGGGCTCGGGTGCGGCTCCGGGGAGGCATCCCGTGCTTGGTCCCGCGGGTGGACGCACCGCGGGAGATGTGCAGCTGGGGCCCGCACCCCGAGGGATGCGGGCCCCAGCTGCGAAACGCGAGTCGGCGTCAGGCGGGAACGATGTTCTCCGCCGTCGGACCCTTCGGGCCCGGCGCGATCTCAAAGGTGACCTTCTGGCCTTCGGTCAGCTCGCGGAAGCCCTGGGCGGCGATGTTCGAGAAGTGGGCGAAGACGTCGTCGCCGCCGCCGTCCTGCTCGATGAAGCCGAAACCCTTTGCCGCGTTGAACCACTTCACGGTGCCAGCAGCCATGTCATATCTCCTTGGGGCAGTACACCGGCGTCCGCACTGTGCGGAGACCGTGTCGCCGCGATGATGCCCCGCCCGGAAAATGACCGGAAATATGAAGCGCCACCATGCGACGCGGAGGTCGACTGGGGATGCCTTAAGTTTTTGGGAACCAAAACTGCAACCAAGATGGACAGTAGCACGTCGCAGTGGAACGCAGGGGTCGAATAAATTCAACCCCTGCGTTTCGGTAAAAACTCTCCTCGCGGCGCCCGTCAAATTCTCAGACCGCCGGGACAGATATTGATTCGCCCCGAGTGCAGTGTTGTGGGAGCGGGCGTATTCGCCGGCCACGACGCGGGCAGACCGTCGTAGGTGACCTTCAGTTCGCGAGCTTCGCCAGTGCGCGGAGCCCCGCGAGGATCTCGTCCGCCGTGGGAGCGCTCGCGGGGTCGCTGAGGTGCTGGATCATCAGGCCCGACATCAGGGCCAGCTGGACGCTGCCGAGGCTTCGTACGGTGTCGTCGGGGACCTGATCCTCGGGGACGCCCTCCAGGATGGCGGCCATGCCCCGCCGTCCCTGGGCCGTGCCGCCGGCGAGGGCGGTGCGCAGGTCGGGCTAACGCTGGGCCTGCATGAACAGCTCCATCGAGGCGAGCCACAGGTCGGGGTGGGCTGCGAAATCGTCGATCAGGCTCTGCCACATCCGCGCGAAATCGCGCTCGGTGGAGCCGTCGGCGTCCGGGACGATGGCGCGCCCCAGCCCACGCCACCCCCGTCGCCACCACCGCCGACCGGACGGTGGTCACCACCACGAACGGCAAGGTCCGCGGCACCGCCGACGGCGAGGTCCGCACCTTCCAGGGCATCCCCTACGCCGCACCCCCCGTCGGAGGCCTGCGCTGGAAGTCCCCGCAGCCCGCGGCGCGCTGGACCGGAGTACGGGACGCGACGACCCCCGGCCAGGCCTGCGCCCAGCCCGAGGGGATGCCGATCGGCATCCCGAACGACAACGAGGACTGCCTCTACCTGAACGTCACCACCCCGACCGCGAAGCAGGCGGGGACGCGGGCCGGGAAGCGGCCGGTGATCGTATGGATCCACGGCGGCAGCCTCATGTACGGCGCGGGCCACCAGTACGGAGGCGCGAGCCTGGCCGGGCAGGGCGCGGTGGTCGTCTCGATGAACTACCGCCTGGGCGTGATGGGCTTCCTCACCGACCCCTCCCAGCCCGGCGCCGACGGCCTCGGCATCGAAGACCAGCAGGCCGCCCTGCGCTGGGTGAAGGCCAACGCCGCCGCGTTCGGCGGAGACCCGGACAACGTCACGATCGCGGGCCAGTCCGGCGGCGGCTACAGCGTCTGCGGCCACCTCGCCTCACCCGCCTCCGCGGGCCTCTTCCACCGCGCCGTCGTCCAGAGCGCCCCCTGCGCCACCGGCGGATCCCGCACCCGCCCCGAAGCCGAGGCCGACGCCCGGCGCGTCATCGCCACCCTGGGCTGCGAGACCAACACCGCCGACTGCCTGCGCGACAAGCCCGTCTCCGAACTCCTCGCCGCCTACGGCCCCTACAACGAACCGCGCCCCGTCACCGGTACCAAGCTGATGCCCCTCTCCCCGGCCGAAGCCCTGCGCACCGGCAGGTTCAACCGGGTCCCCGTCCTCATCGGTGTCAACCACGACGAGGAACGCGGCAGGGTGCTCGGCCGGGAACTCGCCTCCGGCACGCCGATGAAGCCCGAGGAGTACGAGCCGGCCATCCGCGCCCGGTTCGGCTCCACGTCCGATGCCGTCCTCGCCCTCTACCCGCTCGGCAAGTACGGCTCGGCGGGCGAGGCGCTGGCCGCCGCCCTCACCGACTCTGCTTGGTCCACTCCCACCCTGGAGACGGCCCGGCTCCTGTCCCGATGGACCCCGACCCGGACGTACGAGTTCTCCGAACGCGGCACCCCGTGGTTCGAGGGCTTCCCGACCCCCAGCTTCGCGCAGCACGCCGCGCACATGACGGAAGTGCCCTACCTCTTCGATCACCCGCCGCTGTTCGAGGAAGTCCCCGCGGACCAGGCCCGCTTCCGCACCCGCATGCTCCGCACCTGGACCCACTTCGCCGCCACGGGCACGACCGACTGGCCCGACTTCCGCACCGGCCACGACTACGTCCAGACCCTGTCCTCGACGACCTGGAAGCGTGCCGACTTCGCAGCCGACCACAACGCGGCTTTTGGAAGAACAGCCGCTGACCGCCGTCTACGGAGACTGTCCGGACCCAGTGGTGCGCAAGAGCTGCCCCAGGTCCGCCGGACGGCCGTAGGCCCCGCCCCCTGCCCGGCGGGTGAAAGGCATCATGGGATCCGGCGCTGAAGGAGGACTGAAGGAGGACTGACGGTGATACTCGAGTGCGACCCCGTGTGCGACGTGGTGGACGTCCGGGCATCGGCCGACGAACTGGACCGCCTGGCCCGTGTGGTGGCCGAGGGCAAGGGGAACCTCCGCTTCGAGCCCGTGCCGGACCGAGGGGCTTTGGCAGGGGTCGATGTCCGGACCGGTGCCGGCCCCGGGGTTCTCATCCACATCGATCACGAGCGACAGCTCCTTGTGATCGACGGCGACGCCGAAGCGAGGGCGCTGCTCGCGGACGAACTGCGCGGCATGGCCGCCGCCGAGGACGGAGGCCACCTCCACATCGAGTACTACGCCGAGTTCGGCTACCTCGCGGAAGGATCCGTGTCATTGGTGGTCAACAGCCCGCACGGAGGCATGCCCAGGCGGTGAGCCGGCGTCAGATGCTGCCGAAGGGCTCGGGGTAGATGAACTCGCCTTGTACGGACGGGTCGTAGGCGGCCAGGGTGCGGATCTGGAACAGGTGCTCCCAGGCCGGCTCCTCACCGACGATGCCGAGGTCAGTGCTCGGGCGGAATCCGAACCGGCCGTAGAAGTCGGGGTCACCGAGGACGACGACCATTCATCTTGCCCCTGATCAGCGAAAACGGGTGCCACGGAGCCCCAGGGGCTCACCCTGGCGCCCACCGTTGACCGCTGCTCTCCGCCCTACACGGCACGCGTCTGGCACGGTACAGCCGGGTCTGGTGGGGACCATTCAGGACGCCGATCGCACGCCACGCCGTACGGCCACCCCGTGAGCCGCCTCTTACTCCCACCAGTTCGGCTTTCGCCTGGGGCGCCCCCGGGCGCCGGTTGTCGGGACGACGTGAACGTACGGGCACCTCTCCGACGGTCAGGCTCCGCCGATGGCCAAGAGTGACCTGCCTGCGCCGGCTGCGCGCAACTCCTGTCGCCCTGGCTTCCTGCCCGGTTTGGTGGAGCGGTCGCCTGTCGTCACGTGTGGCCTCCGTCGGCCGCCCTTCCGCGGCCCACAGGCGGACCGGAACCTACTCAGTCGCGAGCCCAGTCGAAGGGCATCGGTGCGTCCTGCGGCACCACCCAGGGGTGTTGATGTCAGGTCCGGATGTCAGCGAAACAGGTGCGGCAACGGGCAGGACTCCAATGGTTCGTCCGGCCGATCGGCCCAGTGCCACCACATGTGCTTTTTGTTCCGCCACTTCCACAGGGAGCGGCACGTCCGCTTGTCGTCGTCTTCCCGCCTGAGGAGTACGAACCCTCCGAACTTCAGGTCCTGCCTGCACTCAGGGCACGTCGGGGGAGGCGATGCCGACTGTCCGGGGTGGAGTGGCCGGACTGCGGCCGCCTATCGGGCCGGGTGCACGGGTCCTTCATTCCGTGTCCGGCAGCCAGGCGTTGTTGTTCTCGTTGTACCAGTAGCTGTGGCCGGAGTTCAGGGCGACCGTGCGGAACGGGCGGCCGTGGTCGTCGATGCGGGTGGTGCCCTTGCGGTCTCCACTGCTCCAGGCCAGCTCCAGGTACCAGCTGACGTCCTGACCGAGTGTGGCGGCGTCGATGTTCAGCACCTGGGGGTCGGTGGCGGAGACCTTGTACGGGAAGTCGGTCGAGGCCGTCGACCGCTCGCCCTCCTTGCCAGGTACGGGCCTGGCCCTCGGGGAGGCGGCGTCCAGGTCCACGGCGAAGGACGCCGGCACCAGTGCACCGCCGCAACCGGAGCCCATGGTGTACGCGTTCCAGCCGGGAGCCTTGCGGCCGCTCACGACATGGACGTACAGCGCGTGCAGGACGGCGGCCTTGCCCTCGGTGCCCTGGACGGTCAGCTGCATGCGCAGGTGCCCCGCCGGGACGGCGTGCAGGGCCCGGGCCCACCCTTCGGTCGCCTGCCCGGCGGGGGGCGGGGGGACCGCGCCGGGTTCCTTGTCCAGGGCGAACCACTGGTCGCAGGGGCTGTCCCAGTTGTCGGGCAGGACGTTGACCGTGAACGGGGCGGCGGGGGAGGCCCCCTCCTTGGCGGTGGGCTGCGAGGTGGACGGTGCCGAGGGGGACGCGGACGTTGCCGAGGGGGACGACGGTCCGGGGCTGGACGGGGGTGCGGAATCGGCTGTGGGCGTGGGTGACTGCGACCCGCCGGACGGCAAGGCCGGGCCCGCCGCCGCCCGGTCGCGCGAGGACTGCTGGGCGGCGCCGCGGCGCGTGTCCCCGTGACCCGTATCTCCCATGGCGGAGACGGCGGCGGCAGTCCCCGCCACCGCGGCGGTGGCCACGGCGGCCGCAACGGCGAGCAGCAGCCGAGGACGCCGGGCCCTCGGTACGGAGGCCCGGGCGGGGCCCGACTGGACAAGGGCGGCGGGGGCGTGTGCGGGTGCCTCCGTTGCCGGTGCAGGGACGGGGTCCTCCGCCGGTGCCGGGGCCGGGGCGGAGGCAGGCGCCGGGGTGGGCGCCTCCGCAGCTGCAGGTCCGGGCACCGGGGCGGACCCGGCCGCGGACGCCGGGGCGGCACCGGCCGCGGACGCCGGGGCCGGTGCGGGGTCGGTCTCCGCCTGCGGCCGGGCCTCCGAAGCCTCCCCAGCCACCACCACCGCCGATGCGGACGGCGCCTCCGGCGCGGCGTCACCGCCCCGCGGCGCCGCGGAGTTCGCCGCCCCCGACCCCGGGGCCTGCCCCTCCGTCGCCCCCCGCCGCCGCTCCACCAGCGCCAGCAGCCACTGCTGGTGCAGTGCCACCAGTTCGTCGGCCGAGGCACCGCAGACGCGGGCGAACCGCTCCACCGGGGCGTATTCCGTGGGCACCGCCGCGCCGCTGCAATAGCGGTGCAGCGTCGAGTTGCTGGAGTGCAGACGCTTCGCGAGCGTGCCGTAGCTGCGCCCCGAGCGCTCCTTGAACCCGCGCATGAGCTCCGCGAACCGCTCCGTCTCCGTGGCCATTCCACCATCCCCCTCATCCCGGAAGCGCGTTCCAGGCTCACCCGATCGCCCAGGTGAGAGGGGTCGGGAGCGTTCCAGGGTTCCTACTATCCCGGTCCGGACGCCACTGGAACGAAACCGGCCCCACAGTTTCGTCATCAGCCCGTCGGTCCGCCCATCGGATCGGCGGTCGGATCCGGCGGTCGCAACGGGAGGGCCTCACCCGCCCCACCGCCCGCCCTCGGCCGCCTGCGAAAGCAGCCGACCGGAACAGCAGCCGACCGGAACAGCAGCCCAGTCCCACCCAACGTCTCGTCAGACGGGAAGCGGAAGCCTCCGTCTGACGACCGCACCGACACGGAGAGTTCCCCATGCGCACCTACCGACTCCGCACCACCGCCCTGGCCACCGCCACCGCCGGCCTCGCTCTGGCCCTGACCGCCTGCGGCGGCTCGGACAGCGCCGGCGGGCCGACCACGAACCCCGCCGCGACCAAGAGCGCGGACAAGCCGGTCTCGACCGGGACCGTGACGCCGTCCGGGGAGGGCGCCTCCGCCGCCCCGTCCGACGGCAAGGCCACCGGAACCGGCACGGTCACCGCCACCCCGGCGAAGGCCGGTTCGGGCGGCAAGGACAAGGGGGGCACCACGGGTGACTCCTACGCCTACACCCACCCCTGCTCGGCGCGGAACCTGACCGTCAAGGTCACTTCACCGACGGGCACGCCGGCCACCGTCCGCGTCATCACCGTGACCAACAACGGTTCCACCTCCTGCGGTCTGGACTACTTCCCCACCGTCGGCTTCAGCGCCAAGGGCGTCGCGCTCGGTCTCCAGGCCACTGCCCCCGGTGGTCTGGGCGGCGCCCCGGCGTACCCGGTGCACCCCGGTGCCACCGCGTACGCGGCCGTGGACCTCAACCCGTCGGGTGGCAACGGCCCCGTGGCCGACGAGGTCAGCATCCTGGCCGACAAGGAGCACATGCCGAACGCGGACGGCGTCAGCCTCCGGCTGGCCAAGCCTGGCAGCGTCGCCCACCCGAAGGTCGGCCTGTACCGCACCAACACCCGCGACGCGCTGAGCGCCTTCTGAACGGAGCTCCGGGGCCGCGGCCCCGGAAGGCCTCCGCGGACCGGCTCACGACGTACGCCGGCCACTTGATCGGGTCGGCCACCGTCGACTGCGGTCCGGGCAACTCCTGACCCGAGCCTGCTCCGGCCTCCGACAGGGAGCCGGACGTGGAACGGCAAGCGAGTTCATGGCGCCGGGTAGCCGTGTCCGTTCTCGGTCCACGGACGGAGTTTCTCCGGGTTGCGGACCGCCCAGATGCGGGTGATGCGGCCGCCGGTGAGGCTGAACGCCGCCACGGTGACGGTGACGCCGTCCTGTTGGGCGACCAGGCCGGGTCGGCCGTTGACCGTCCGCTCCAGGAGCGTCAGCCCAGGGGCCTTGTCGGAGATGTGGATCAGGTACTGAGCGATGCGCTCACTGCCCTCGACCGGGCGCAGGACGGTGCCGACCAGGCCGCCGCCGTCGGCGGTCATTGTGGCGCTGGGGTCGAGAAGGCCGACGAGGGCCTTGATGTCCTTGGCCTCCCACGCCTCCTTGAAACCCCGCACCAGACCGGCCTGCCCGGTCGTCGCAGCCGCCGGAGCCTGCGCGGCGCCAATACGCCGACGGGCCGAGGACGCCAGCTGACGGCAGGCCGCGGGCGTCCGGCCGACGATCTCGGCGACCTCGGCGAAGGGGTACCGGAAGACGTCGTGCAGGATGAACGCCACGCGTTCGGCCGGCGTCATCGACTCCAGCACGACGAGGAAGGCCATGTTCACCGACTCGTCCAGGGTGACCCGGTCGGCGGGGTCGGCCGGCTCGGTCCCGCCGCCGCCCGCCGGGCCGCTGAACCACTCCGTACGGTCGGGCAGCGGCTCGGGTATCCATGCGCCGACGTAGCGCTCGCGACGGGCCCGAGCCGAGCCGAGCATGTCCAGGCAGATGCGGCTGGCCACCGTCGTCAGCCAGGCACCGGGAGACTCGATGGCCTCCTGCCGTTGGCGCGACATCGCGTACCAGCGGGTGTAGGTCTCCTGCACGGCGTCCTCGGCCTCGGCCAGTGAACCGAGCAGCCGGTAGGCGAGATTGATCAGCTGTCGCCGCTCGTCGACGACAGCGCTCAGACCCGGCTCGGACCGCTCATGCCCTGGCTCGGTTGGGGTGCTCATGGTCGCGACCGCTCCCTGGTTCTTCTCGTCCGATTCCGCTCTCGACACTTCGACGAAACACCGCACCGGAGTGTGAGGCCGGCGCCTCGCCTCACATTTCGAGGAGCTGTGTCGTCGGACCACCGAGACACTACTGATCCACCGCCGCGAGGCAGAAGAGGGGACCGCGTCATGGCCACACAGACGACGGCAGTACGGGGCAGAGTCACGTTCCCGCAGGTCGCGATAGCCCTGCAGACGTTGGCCCTCTTCTTCCAGGCGGTCACCGCCGGAATGCTGCTGTCCTCGTCCCACGGCCTTGTACTGCACGACGCCGGATCGAGGGTGATGTACGGCGCGTCGATGCTGTACGTGCTCGCCGCGATCCTGGCGTGGCGGCCGGGCGGCGGGTCACCCCGCCCCATCCTGTACGCGTCCGGCTTCCTCGTACTCGCTTCGGTGCAGGTGGTGCTCGGCATCGCGCACATGCCGGCCCTCCATGTCCCCCTGGGCATCCTGATGTTCGGCCTCAGTGTGTTGGCGCTGGGCCAGGTTCTGTCCACCCGCTTGTCGGAGCGCACCGGCACCCGGTCGTAGCCTGCGCGCGCCCCAGGCCTGCTCGGCGCGCGCAAGGCACCCATATGGCTTCTGACCTGCAAAATGGCCGCCTAGGGTCTCCTCACGGCGGCGTCGGAGGCCGATACGACCCCCGACTCGTACGCCGCGATCACCAGCTGGGCCCGGTCCCGGGCGGAGAGCTTGGCCAGGAGACGGCCGATATGGGTTTTCACCGTGCCCATGCTCAGGTGTAGACGTGCCGTGATCTCGTCGTTCGACAGGCCACGCGCGATCAACTCCCATACCTCGCGTTCCCGACCGGTAACCCCCGTCATCGGGGCCTGGCCCCGGCCGGGGTGCGGTGCCGGGCGGCGGCTGAACTCCTCGATCAGGCGGCGGGTCACTGACGGGGCCAGCAGGGAGTTGCCCGCGGCGACGACCCGGATCGCGGACAGCACCTCCGCAGGCGGGGCGTCCTTGAGGAGGAACCCTGCCGCGCCCGCCCGCAGGGCCGCGTAGACGTACTCGTCGAGGTCGAAGGTGGTCAGGATCAGCACCCGCGCCCCGGCGGTCTCCGGGGAGCCGCAGATCCGCCGGGTCGCCTCGATGCCGTCCATGACGGGCATCCGGACGTCCATCAGGACCACATCGGGCCGGTGCAGGCGCGTCATTTCCACGGCTTCCGCTCCGTCGCCGGCTTCGCCGACGGCGGTGAGACCGGGCTCGTTCTCGACGAGGATCCGGAAGGAGCCCCGCAGCAGCACCTGGTCGTCGACGACGAGTACGCGGGTTGCGCCGGTCATTCGCTCCTCCTCGTGCCGTCCTGCGGCAGGCGTGCGGAGACCACGAAGCCCCCTTCGGGTCGCGAGGCCGCGCTGAACGTTCCGCCCAACATCATCGCTCGCTCCCGCATGCCGACCAGGCCGTGCCCTCCGGTCAACCCACGGGCCCCGGCCGGGCCGCCGGTGCCTCCGCCGTCGTCGGTGACATCGATCCTCACCTCGCGCGAGTCCGCCTCGACCGTCACCCGGCAGCGTGCGGGGGCCGCGTGCCTCACCGTGTTGGTGAGGGACTCCTGGACGATGCGGTGAACGGCCAGGGCGACTCCCGCCGGCAGACCTCCGTCCGGGACCCGGACCGTGAGGTCGACGTCCACGCCGGCCCTTCGGGCCTGGTCCGCCAGTTGGGGGAGGGCCTCGATGCCCGGTGCCGGACCCAGCGGCGCCTCGGTGCGCAGCACGCCGAGGGCGCGCCGCATCTCGGTCATGGCGGCCCGGCTGGTCTGCTCGATGACGCGAAGCGCGTCCACGGCTTCCTCGGGCCGTTGTCCGGCGACATGCCCGGCGACGCCGGCCTTCACGGCGATCAGGCTGAGGCTGTGCGACACGACGTCGTGCAACTCTCGCGCGATCCTGAGCCGTTCTTCGACGATGGCACGTTCGGTACGGCGGGCGGCGCGGTCTGCCACCCGGACCCGGCGGCCGCGTACAGCGAAGCCCGCAGCCCATCCGCCGCCGAGGACCAGCCAGACCATGGCGGCCACACCGGCCGCCCCGCTCCAGGTCTCGGTCGCGGTGACCACGGCCTCCCCGCTGAGGACGGCGGCCGCCGAAGCGGCCAGTACGACGGCGAGTACGGGCACCGAACGGCGCGGGGGCCGGGTGAGAGCCACCGCGTAGAGGATGAGGCCGAGGGCGAGGTACGGCTCGCGCGTGATGTCCAGGAGAGCGGCGGCGCAGAGTCCGGCGAGGGCCGTGAAGGCGGCCGGTACGGGCCACCGCCGACGGGCCGCGACCGGGAGGCCGACCACCGCGGCCACGAGCACACCCGCCCACACCGGGCCGGTGTAGGCGGGCTGGGCGTCGCTGCCGGACATGCGGGCGAATCCGGCGTACGTGGCGGTGATCAGGAGTGCGGCAGCCAGGTCGAGTGCGAGCAGATGGCTGTCGTGCGGTCGCCGGGGGAGACGCATGGCCCGACCGTACATCGTCAACCGACCTGACCGGCAAGGCCCATGATCGCGACGGTGACGGAGATCGCGGCGGTCCAGCGCAGCACGACGGCGCGGCGCGGTGCCGGGCCCTCGCGCAGCACGGTGATGCCCAGCGGGACGAGGGCGAGGCAGAGCCCGGCGACGGCAACGACCGACAACGGGGTGGTGCCCTTGAGTACGCCGAGCGGTAGCGCGGAGGCCGCGGCGAGGGCGAGGGCGCGCGCCGGGCCGAGCATTCGGGCCCGCCAGGCGCCGACGGCCAGGAGCAGCCAGCCGCCCGTGATCGCGAGGTTGAGGGTGCTGAAGATGTGGAAGGCGCCGTACGTATCCCCGACGAACTGGGCGGCGGCCCCCGCTCCCTGCCGGTCGGCGAGCTGGAAGGCAAGGTGGTCCACACCGGCGTGGAACGTCCGGGCAAAGAGGCCGAGGACGGCGAAGATCCCGCCCCACAGGGCCAGTCCGGGGCTGTGCCGGCCGATCCGAGCCGCGAGCGCGGCAACGGCGGGCCACAGCAGCACGGTTCCGGCGGCGAAGGCGCCGTACGAGGCCGCGATCAGACCGGGGTGCTCGACGCGGGCGGCGAGCTGCTCCGGGAAGAAGAAGTGGAACGGCATTCTCAACAGGAGTCCGGCGCCCAGGAGCAGCGGCCCGGCGATCAGAGAGACCCCGCCCGCCCAACGCCCGGGAAACCCGGACCACTCCACCGGCAGCAGTCGGGCCTTCGTCGGGGCGGCGGCGCCTACGGAAGGTGTGTTCCGTGTGGTTGTCATGCCCGAACGATCCCGCCCGCGGGGGCCTCGCCGCGTCGGAGTACGGTCTGCTTCCGCCATCGGCCCCAGGTCCGACGACGACATGCCCCAGGCCGCCGACCTGGTGCTTTGCCGTGGAGCGGATGACGGGAAGCCATCGAACCGTCATTACCCCTGAGGTAATCGTCTTCTCTGGCGTCCTCGAAGAAGCTTGATCCATTGAAGCGATCAAGCGATCACGAACGGGGAACGAGATGAACATGCGGCGGTATACGCGCACCGGAGTGTTCGCGGCGGCCACTCTCCTCGCAGGCCTCACCATCGGTGCCGCGCCGGCCACCGCCACCGCCGAGGGCGGCGAGTGCGCCGAGGTCCGCGAGAAGGTAGACCGGCTCGAAGGGCGGATCACCCCGAACGCCTGCGCCTTCATGAAGCGGCAGATCGCCTTCGGCGAGGCCCCCAGCCTCCAGACCTACCTGGACATCTTCGACGAGGAGGCCAGCCTCTGGGAGGCCGGCGGCAAGCCCCAGCGCGGCCACGAAGTGATCGGCGCCTCGATCAGCAACTCACTCCGCCTTGTGCCGGACCTCCGCTACCGCGGCACGAACGTGGTCGCCGACGGCGCCGTGATGATGTTCGGCCAGCAGAACACGGTCACCCTCAAGGGCCACAAGGTCAGCTACCCGCAGATCGCCCGCAACGTCCTCGGCGATGACGGCAAGACCATCCAGGCCCGCCGCTACTACGACCGCTACGAGCTGTTCCAGGTCTTGCCCGAGTCTCAGCGGCCCCGCCCCCTCTTCGCCGGCATCGCCGACCCCGCCGGCCCCGGCCCGCGCGGAGCGGCCCCCGACCGGTTCCACGCCCAGGGAATCCCCGCCCGCCTCGCCGCCTGGAACAGCGGGGACGCTGCCGCGCTGGCCGCCCGTACCGGCAACGCCAAGCTGGCCGGGCCCGGCCTGGACCGGTCGCTGACCACCCAGGAGGGCAAGACCGCCTACCTGCAACGGCTGTTCGAGAACGCCGACGTCGAGTTCAAGGCGGGCCAGGTCGCCTTCGGCCGCACCACCACCTACATCGAGTGGCACGGCACGATGACCGACCCCAACGGCACCGACCCCAACGGCACCGGCATCCCCTTCGGGATCGTCGAGCGCATTGGCCCGAAGGGCGAGTGGGAGCTCTCCTTCGACACCCTGCCGGTGATCGCGGACGAGCACGAGATCCGCGGCCTGTTCAAGGCACTCGCGAACTAGGCGCGGCCGTGCACCGGCCGCCCCCTGAGCCGGCCTCCGGCCCGCCGGAACAACTGCGGTTCAGTGGGAACGAAGGACGCCGGAGGTGAGACAACGAAGAAGGCCCAGGTCGCTGACCTGGGCCTTCTTTAAAGAGCGGATGACGGGAATCGAACCCGCGCTATAAGCTTGGGAAGCTCATGTTCTACCATTAAACTACATCCGCGCAGTGATCCAGTTGCCTGGAGCGCTATCGTTTCTCACCCTACCCCATGATCTACCCCTGGTGAATTCGTCCCGGGAGTGGTGTCGCGTGCGGGGTGCACGGAGGGTCGTGGGGGCGGGAGTTGGGGCGTACCTTGTGTGTGCGGAGCGGCGGCTGGAGTGGGTCTTGTTCATCCCCTAATGTGGCGATTCATCGCAGTACGGCTGGTTGGGGAAAGGGACTCGATGGAGCACACCGTCGTCCGTTGTGCCGAAGGGCACGTATTCAGCACCGCTTCGTTCCCGCTGCAGCACCTCGGTGCCGGCCGGATCGGGCCGGGTCGGCTGCTGCGGTGTCCGCGCTGTGCGCGGCTGCGGCATGCCGTGCCCGTGGGAGCGGCGCCGAAGCGGTAGACACCGGCGCGCGGGGTTCCGCCTCGATTGGGGCGGCCCGCGCGCTCTGCGTATCCTCGGGTCGTGCTTCTCTCTGATAAAGACATCCGGGCCGAGATCGACAGCGGACGGGTTCGCATCGACCCGTTCGACGAGTCGATGGTGCAGCCCTCCAGCATCGATGTACGTCTCGACCGGTTCTTCCGGGTCTTCGAGAATCACCGCTACGCCCACATCGACCCCGCCACCGAGCAGAGCGATCTGACCCGGATGGTCGAGCCGGACGGTGACGAGGCGTTCATCCTCCACCCGGGCGAGTTCGTACTCGCGTCGACCTACGAGGTCATCTCGCTGCCCGACGACATCGCCTCCAGACTGGAGGGGAAGTCCAGTCTTGGCCGGCTGGGGCTGGTGACCCATTCGACCGCCGGGTTCATCGACCCGGGGTTCTCCGGGCACGTGACGCTGGAGCTGTCGAACCTCGCCACTCTGCCGATCAAGCTCTGGCCGGGTATGAAGATCGGACAGCTGTGCCTGTTCCGGCTCAGCTCGCCCGCGGAGTTCCCGTACGGGAGCGAGCGGTACGGATCGCGGTACCAGGGCCAGCGCGGCCCGACGGCCTCGCGGTCCTTCCAGAACTTCCACCGGACCCAGGTGAGGCACGAGGCATGAGTGACGGAGTGAGTGGCGGAGTGCGCGAGAACCTCGACTACGAGGGGTTCGGACGGGCCGTGCGCCAGCTGGCGCAGACCATCGCCGACGACGGGTACGAGCCCGACATCATCCTGAGCATCGCCCGCGGCGGAGTGTTCGTCGCCGGCGGGCTGGCGTACGCGCTCGACTGCAAGAACATCCACCTGGTGAACGTCGAGTTCTACACCGGGGTGGGCACCACCCTGGAGATGCCGGTCATGCTGGCTCCCGTCCCCGAGGCGATCGACTTCACCGCCAAGAAGGTGCTGATCGCCGACGACGTCGCCGACACCGGGAAGACGCTCAAGCTCGTCCACGACTTCTGCCTCGGGCACGTCGCCGAGGTCCGGTCCGCCGTGATCTACGAGAAGTCCCACTCGCTCGTGAAGTGCGAGTACGTGTGGAAGAAGACCGACGAGTGGGTCAACTTCCCCTGGTCGGTCGAACCGCCCGTCGTGAAGCGTGAGGGACAGGTTCTCGACGCCTGAGACCCCCTTGTCCCGATGAGTGAGAGGGGCCCGCCGCACGGTGTTTTTTTTGCCGGTCCCCTCCCCCTTTTCTTCTGTATGTGCTGTGTGTCTCTCCTTTCCCCCCCTCGTGGTTTCCCACCAAGCCACCCAGCCGATTTCCTCAAACCCCCCCGCCTT
>NZ_JBHWMB010000001.1:123007-160779 GCF_042730015.1 Streptomyces sp. NPDC059957
ACCGACGAGGGGGTCAACTTCCCTGGGTTGGTCAAACCTCCCTTCGTGAAACGTGAGGAACAGTTTCTCAACGCTTGAGACCCCTTTTTCCCGGTGGGTGAGAGGGCCCCTCCACAGGGTGTTCGTGCGCCGGGCCCCTTCGTATGTGCGTGCGCGGTGCGCGGTGCGCTAGATCGTGCCCAGCTTGATGATCGACAGCAGGGCGATCAGCTGGATCGCCGACGCGCCCAGGGCCTTCGGCCACGGCAGGTCGTGCGATTTGCTGATCAGGGCGGTGAAGAGCGCGCCGGCCGCCACCCAGGTGGCCCAGCCCAGGATCTGCACGAGCATGTTGTCGCCGCCGAGGAACATGGCGAACAGCAGGCGCGGTACGTCCGTCAGGCTCATGACCAGCATCGACAGGCCCACCGTGGGCTGCCACGCTCCGTCGCCGCCCATCTGGCGGGCCAGCGTGTGGGTGACGGCGCCGAGGACCAGGCCGCAGATCACGAAGGCCACGCCCGCCGAGAGCACGATCGGGAAGGCATTGGGGAGGGTGGCGTTGATGACGTCGTTGCGGGTGTCGTCGAGGCCGAAGACCGCGAGCAGCCCGTAGAGGAAGGTCACGATCAGCGCCGGCCCCCAGACGGCGTAGTCGCGCATCTGCAGGAAGGTCTGGCCCGGGCGCGTCACGATGCCCCGGAGCAGTTCCTTCCACGGCAGCCGCGGACCGACGGGGCCGGCGGCCTGGGACGCGCCCGCCTGGTAGGTCCCGCCCTGGGTGTACGCGTACGGGTCCTCGCCGATGGAGAAGGCCTGGGTGTAGCCCGGAGAGTCGCTCGGACCGCCGGCTCCCTGGCCCGGACCCGGGCCGGGGGGATGGCCGTAGCCGTATCCCTGGCCATGGCCCTGGCCGGCGTTGCCGCCGTGCGGGTCGAAGTATTCGGGCTCGCCGTGGCCCCCGGGAGCGGCCTGCTGGGGCCACTGCTGGGGTGCGTAGGGCTGCTGGCCGTACGGTGCGGGCGCCTGGGGCGCCTGCTGCGAGCCGTACGGCTGCTGCCGCGGGGGTTGTTGCGGGGTGCGGTTGTTGTCCCGGCCGCGTCCGATCCTGAATCCAGCCACGTGATCGAAAGTACCCGCTCCCGGGCGGCCGGGTGGCCGGGCCGGGGGAAGAAGCCCCCTTTGCGGCTGAGCTGTGACATCCCCTAGGGGGTACCTGGAGGGCCTTCTCGGGGCGGGTGAGGGGCGGGTGAGGGGTGAGCTCAGGGTGGGTTACGTGGCTGCGCGGCAGTCTGCTGATTCCTGTTACATCCCCGACGGAATACGGACATACCGGCTCCGTAGCTTCGTAGACGTAGTCACCGCCACGAAGCACGAACGAGCACGAGAAGAGCCCCGTCATGCGAAGCCCGCACCGTCGCACCACCCTCCGTACCGCCGCCGTCGTGGCCGGTGCGGCCGCCGTCCTCGCCCTTCCGGTGGGTTCCGCCTTCGCGGATTCCCCGGCCGTACCGGACGCGCAGGTCCTGCCCGGCGCCGAGCAGCCGTCCGTGGACCCGCAGCAGCCGCAGGTGGACCCGCAGCAGCCGCAGGTGGACCCGCAGCAGCCGCAGGTGGACCCGAGTGTCCCGCCGACCACGCCTCCCACCACGCCGCCGACCACTCCGCCCGTGAAGCCTTCGGTCCGGGACTACGTCACGACCGCGAAGCTGGCCGACGGATCGGTCGCCAAGATCTACAAGTTCGGCGACGGTCACTTCGAGGCCGACATCTTCGCCGGTGGCACCAAGCTGGACACACTGGTCAGCAAGGGCGGCATGCCCGCCTACGGGCAGAACAACGGGCTGCACGTGGTCCTCCAGCCGAACGGCACCGTCACCTCGTGGGTCGAGGGCGCGACCAAGCCG
Source organism: Streptomyces sp. NPDC059957 (assembly GCF_042730015.1). NCBI lineage: Bacteria > Bacillati > Actinomycetota > Actinomycetes > Kitasatosporales > Streptomycetaceae > Streptomyces > Streptomyces sp. NPDC059957. Next base: position 124,894 of record NZ_JBHWMB010000001.1, read on the forward strand.
GTCGAGAAGCCGAAGCCGGTGGAGAAGCCGAAGCCGGTGGAGAAGAAGGAGAACTCCGTTCAGGTCGCCATGCCCGACGGGCGCAACGCGCGGCTGATCGACGGCCCGAACGGCAAGCGCGTCGAGCTCTCGATGCCGAACGGGAACCTGCTCGGCACGATCGACCTGAAGCACCCGACCGCGACGGACGACGGCTGGACGTACAAGCTCGTCCAGGACGGCAAGCGCGTGAAGTTCGTCGTCATCGACGGCAAGAGCGGTGGGAACAGCTGGGTCTACGACTTCAGCAGCGGCAAGCTGATCGAGACGTACAAGGTCGCCAAGGACGGCAAGGATGCCAAGAGCGGCACGAAGGACACCAAGTCCGTCACGCCGGTCGAGAAGAAGGCCGTCGAGCGGGTCGTGCCCAAGGGCGGAGTGAAGGCGGGCGCCGAAGGCATGGTTCCGGTGGCGGCGGAGGCCGACGCGTCGCAGACCCCGCTGCTGCTGGCCGCCGGCGGGGGCATGGCCGCGGTGGGTGCGGCCGGGCTGGGCTTCGCGATGCTGCGTCGCAGCCGGGGCGAGCGCTCCTGACCGCGCTCTACCGGGGCCGCCGGGCGGCGGGGCTCCGCCCCGGATCCCGACCCCGTACGCCGGAACGGCCCGTCCCCTGTGGGGGCGGGCCGTTCCGGTGTTCGGTGTTCCGTGCCGCGCGGGCTACTTCGCCTCGGCGTCGGTCTCCGGCTCCGCCGGAGTCTCAGCCTTGGGCTCGGGCGCCTCGGCCTCGGCCGCCGGCTTCGCCGTGGCCTCCACCGCCGGCTCCGCCGGGGCCTCCGCCTTGGGCTCGGGCGCCTTGACCTCGGCCGCAGGCTCCGACTTCGCCGCCGCCTCGGCCGCAGGCTCCGCCTTGGCCTCCGCCTTCGGCTCGGGTGCCTTGGCCTCGGCCACCGGCTTCGCGACCGGCTCAGGCTTCGCGACCGGCTCGGCCACCGGCTTCGCGACCGGCTCCGGCTCGGGCTCCGGCTCGGGCTCCTCCGCCGGCTCCGGCGTCTTCACCGATTCCAGCAGCAGCTGCGCCACGTCCACCACCGTGACGTGTTCCTTCGCCTGGCCGTCGTTCTTCTTGCCGTTCACCGAGTCGGTGAGCATGACGAGGCAGAAGGGGCAGGCGGTGGAGACGATGTCCGGGTTCAGGGACAGGGCCTCCTCGACGCGCTCGTTGTTGATGCGCTTGCCGATCCGCTCCTCCATCCACATCCGCGCGCCACCCGCGCCACAGCAGAAGCCCCGCTCCTTGTGGCGGTGCATCTCCTGCTGGCGCAGGCCCGGCACGGCCGACATGATCTCGCGCGGCGGCGTGTAGACCTTGTTGTGCCGGCCCAGGTAGCACGGGTCGTGGTACGTGATCAGCCCGTCGACCGGGGTCACCGGCGTGAGGCGGCCCTCGTCGATCAGGTGCTGCAGCAGCTGCGTGTGGTGGATGACCTCGTACTCGCCGCCCAGCTGCGGGTACTCGTTCGCGATGGTGTTGAAGCAGTGCGGGCAGGTGGAGACGATCCGCTTCGCCGACTTCGGCTTCTTGGTCGACTCGTCCTCGTCGTCCTCGCCGAACGCCATGTTCAGCATCGCGACGTTCTCCTGCGCGAGCTGCTGGAAGAGCGGCTCGTTGCCCAGGCGGCGCGGGGAGTCACCCGTGCACTTCTCGTCGCCGCCCATGATCGCGAACTTGGCGCCCGCGATGTTCAGCAGCTCGGCGAAGGCCTTCGTGGTCTTCTTCGCCCGGTCCTCGAGGGCGCCCGCGCAGCCGACCCAGTAGAGGTAGTCGAACTCGGAGAGGTCCTCCGCGTCCTTGCCGATGATCGGGACCTCGAAGTCCACCTCCTTGGTCCACTCGACGCGCTGCTTCTTCGCGAGGCCCCAGGGGTTGCCCTTCTTCTCCAGGTTCTTGAGCATCGTGCCCGCCTCGGAGGGGAAGGCCGACTCGATCATCACCTGGTAGCGCCGCATGTCGACGATGTGGTCGATGTGCTCGATGTCCACCGGGCACTGCTCGACGCACGCGCCGCAGCTGGTGCAGGACCACAGCACGTCGGGGTCGATGACCCCGTTCTCCTCGGCGGTGCCGATCAGCGGGCGCTCCGCCTCGGCCAGCGCGGCCGCGGGGACGTTGGCGAGCTGCTCCGGCGTCGCCTTCTCGTTGCCCTCCATGTCCTTGCCGCCGCCGGCCAGCAGGTACGGGGCCTTGGCGTGCGCGTGGTCGCGCAGCGACATGATCAGGAGCTTGGGGGAGAGGGGCTTGCCCGTGTTCCAGGCCGGGCACTGCGACTGGCAGCGACCGCACTCCGTACACGTGGAGAAGTCGAGGATGCCCTTCCACGAGAACTGCTCGACCTGCGAGACGCCGAAGACATCGTCCTCGCCCGGGTCTTCGAAGTCGATGACCTTGCCACCGCTGGTCATGGGCTGGAGCGCGCCCAGTGCGACCGCGCCGTCGGCGTTGCGCTTGAACCAGATGTTGGGGAAGCCGAGGAAGCGGTGCCAGGCGACACCCATGTTGGTGTTTAGCGAGACCACGATCATCCAGATCAGCGAGGTGCCGATCTTGATCATCGCGGTGAAGTAGATGGCGTTCTGCAGCGCGCCGAGCGACATGCCCTTGAAGGCCAGCACCAGCGGGTACGAGACGAAGTACGCCGGCTCGTACGAGTCCACGTGGTGGATCGCGCCTTCGAGGCCGCGCAGGCACAGGATCGCGAGGCCGATGGTCAGGATGATGTACTCGACGAAGTACGCCTGCCAGGCCTTCGAGCCCGTGAAGCGCGACTTGCGGCCGGCGCGCGAGGGCAGCGACGCGAGGCGGATCCCCATCAGGACGAGGATGCCGACCACGGTCATCAGGCCGATGAACTCGATGTAGAGCTCGAACGGCAGGAAGCCGCCGATGATCGGCAGCACCCAGTCGGCCTGGAAGAGCTGGCCGTACGCCTGCACCAGCGTCGGCGGCAGCGTCAGGAAGCCGATCGCGACGAACCAGTGCGCGAAGCCGACGAGGCCCCAGCGGTTCATCCGGCTGTGGCCGAGGAACTCCCGGGCAAGGGTGATCGTTCGGGATTTCGGGTCGTCCGTACGGCTGCCTGCCGGTACGGGCTGTCCGAGCTTCACGAAGCGGTAGATCTGCGCCACGGCTCGGGCGAGCAGCGCGACGCCGACCACGGTCAGGACCAGCGACACGATGATCGCGGCGAGTTGCATGGGAGGGCTCCTCGGGCGGCACTTACTAAGCGGTAACTTATCCAGTCAAGGCTTGAGGTTACCCAGTCCCGACGCCGCAATGTAGCCGAGCGCGCGGTGATCTGCGTCGCTCGCCCCCGCGGTGGGCGGGCCGCGTCCGCGCCGCGTCCCCGCGCGGCCCCGCCCGGCCCGCGCCACGGCCCCTTCCTCAGGGCCGTCCGTGCCGCCAGGCCGCCCGCGGGGTCTGCGCGAGGATCGCCAGGTCCATTCCCAGCCAGTGGTTCTCCACATAGTGCCGGTCCAGCAGGTCCATCTCCTCCCACGGCAGGTCCGAACGTGCGCTCACCTGCCACAGCCCGGTCATCCCGGGCCGTACGAGGAGCCGCTCGGGCCGGTCCGCCGCACTGTGTCCGGGGCGCGGCCCGACCAGCGACATCTCGCCCCGCACCACGTTGAGCAACTGCGGCAGCCGGTCCAGCGAGCACCGCTCGAGCGCCGCCCCGGCCCGCCCCTTGCCCACCCGCAGCCGCCACGCCCGGTAGGGCCGCCCGGCCAGGCCCGCCGCCGGCTCGCGTACGAGGACAGCCGCGCCCTGGGTCGCGTACAGCAGGGCGGCGACCAGCAGCAGCGGTACGAGGAGCACCCCGATCAGGAGCGCGGCTCCGGCGAGGTCGAGCACCCGCTTGGCCGACGGCCATGGCCCTGGCCGGGCGGGGAGCGCGAGCAGCTTGTGCATGCCAGCACGGTGCCGTACGCCTCCGGCGGTGTGGTGGTGCCGCGCGGCTGTGGTGCCCCGTTCGGGTGCGACGCCGCTGCCGGGGCTCCGTCCCGGACCCCGCGGCCCCAACACCGGCGGGGCCGGAGCTGCCTGACCGTCCCGTGATTGCGCGTAAGGGTGGCCTAAAGGTTGAGTCCCCTCGACTCACCTCTGTTGACACCGGCGGAGCCGTGCGGCACTCTTGAGTCTGTTCCACTCAAGTCAGCTGGAGGAATCAAAATGGCACGTGCGGTCGGCATCGACCTGGGCACCACTAACTCCGTCGTCAGCGTTCTGGAAGGCGGCGAGCCCACCGTCATCACCAACGCCGAGGGCGCCAGGACCACGCCGTCCGTCGTCGCCTTCGCCAAGAACGGCGAGGTCCTCGTCGGCGAGGTGGCCAAGCGCCAGGCGGTCACGAACGTGGACCGGACCATCCGCTCCGTCAAGCGCCACATGGGCACTGACTGGAAGATCAACCTGGATGGCAAGGACTTCAACCCGCAGCAGATGAGCGCCTTCATCCTGCAGAAGCTGAAGCGCGACGCCGAGGCGTACCTGGGCGAGAAGGTCACGGACGCGGTCATCACCGTCCCGGCCTACTTCAACGACTCCGAGCGCCAGGCGACGAAGGAGGCCGGCGAGATCGCGGGCCTGAACGTCCTGCGCATTGTCAACGAGCCGACTGCCGCCGCCCTGGCCTACGGCCTCGACAAGGACGACCAGACCATTCTCGTCTTCGACCTCGGTGGCGGCACCTTCGACGTGTCGCTCCTCGAGATCGGCGACGGCGTCGTCGAGGTCAAGGCCACCAACGGTGACAACCACCTCGGTGGTGACGACTGGGACCAGCGCGTCGTCGACTACCTGGTGAAGCAGTTCCAGAACGGCCACGGCGTCGACCTGTCCAAGGACAAGATGGCGCTCCAGCGTCTGCGCGAGGCCGCCGAGAAGGCGAAGATCGAGCTGTCCTCCTCCACGGAGACCTCGATCAACCTGCCCTACATCACGGCTTCCGCCGAGGGCCCGCTGCACCTGGACGAGAAGCTCACGCGCTCGCAGTTCCAGCAGCTCACCGCGGACCTGCTCGACCGCTGCAAGGCCCCGTTCCACAACGTCATCAAGGACGCGGGCATCAACCTGTCCGAGATCGACCACGTGGTCCTCGTCGGCGGCTCCACCCGCATGCCGGCCGTCGCCGAGCTCGTCAAGGAGCTCACCGGCGGTCAGGACGCGAACAAGGGCGTCAACCCGGACGAGGTCGTCGCCCTCGGCGCGACCCTCCAGGCGGGCGTTCTCAAGGGTGAGGTCAAGGACGTCCTGCTCCTCGACGTGACCCCGCTGTCCCTGGGTATCGAAACCAAGGGCGGCATCATGACCAAGCTCATCGAGCGCAACACCACGATCCCGACCAAGCGGTCCGAGATCTTCACGACGGCCGAGGACAACCAGCCGTCCGTGCAGATCCAGGTCTACCAGGGCGAGCGCGAGATCGCGGCGTACAACAAGAAGCTCGGCATGTTCGAGCTGACCGGCCTGCCGCCGGCCCCGCGTGGCGTCCCGCAGATCGAGGTCTCCTTCGACATCGACGCGAACGGCATCATGCACGTCACTGCCAAGGACCTTGGCACTGGCAAGGAGCAGAAGATGACCGTCACCGGCGGCTCTTCCCTCGCCAAGGACGAGGTCGACCGCATGCGCCAGGAGGCGGAGCAGTACGCGGACGAGGACTCCCGCCGCAAGGAGGCGGCCGAGTCCCGCAACCAGGGCGAGCAGCTCGTCTACCAGACGGAGAAGTTCGTCAAGGACAACGAGGACAAGGTCCCGGCCGAGATCAAGGACGAGGTCCAGGCGTCCATCGACGAGCTGAAGGAAAAGCTCAAGGGCGAGGACGCCGCCGAGATCCGCACCGCGACCGAGAAGCTCGGCGCCGTCAGCCAGAAGCTCGGCCAGGCGATCTACGCCGACGCCGGTGCCCAGGCCGCCGGTGGCGCGCCGACCGGTGACGCCGGCCAGGCCGACGCCAACGACGACGTCGTCGACGCCGAGATCGTGGACGACGAGAAGCCGAAGGGCGGCGCTGCCTGATGTCGGAGGAGACCCCGGGCTTCGACGAGAAGCCCGAAGTCCCCGCCGACGCCGCGCCTGACGACGACGCCGAGCCGAAGGCCGCAGCTTCCTCCAAGGAGGAGGCCGCGGCCCCGGCCGGGGACTCCGCAGCAGCACGAGACGCCCAGTCCGCCCAGGACACCGGTGCAGCTCTCCTGGCTCAGCTGGACCAGACCCGTACCGCGCTCGGTGAGCGCACCGGGGACCTCCAGCGGCTCCAGGCGGAGTACCAGAACTACCGCCGCCGGGTGGAGCGGGACCGGATCGCCGTCAAGGAGATCGCGGTCGCGTCCCTCCTGACGGAACTCCTCCCGACCCTGGACGACATCGGCCGGGCGCGGGAACATGGCGAGCTGGTCGGCGGCTTCAAGTCGGTGGCCGAATCGCTGGAGACCGCCGCGGCGAAGATGGGCCTGCAGCAGTTCGGCAAGGAGGGCGAGCCCTTCGACCCGACGATCCACGAGGCCCTGATGCACTCGTACGCGCCGGACGTCACCGAGGACACCTGCGTGGCGATCCTTCAGCCGGGGTACCGCATCGGCGAGCGTACGATCCGTCCCGCGCGGGTCGCGGTGGCCGAGCCCCAGCCGGGCGCGGCGCCGAAGTCCGAGGCGGCGGAAGGCGAGTCCGCGTCGGACAAGGACGCGGATGCCCCCGACAAGGGCTGAAGCTGCTGAGCCCTTTGCACGACACGCAGGACAAGAAGTAGCGCGAGAGGAGGGACACCGGGGATGAGCACGAAGGACTTCGTCGAGAAGGACTACTACAAGGTCCTCGGTGTCCCGAAGGACGCCACCGAGGCCGAGATCAAGAAGGCGTACCGGAAGCTCGCCCGCGAGTTCCACCCGGACGCCAACAAGGGCGACGCCTCGGCCGAGGAGCGCTTCAAGGAGATCTCCGAGGCGAACGACATCCTCGGCGACGCCAAGAAGCGCAAGGAGTACGACGAGGCCCGCGCCCTGTTCGGCAACGGGGGCTTCCGCCCCGGTCCGGGCGGGGGCGGCGGCTCGTTCAACTTCGACCTCGGTGACCTCTTCGGAGGCCAGCAGCAGGGCGGCGCGGCCGGCGGTTTCGGCGGCGGCGGTCTGGGCGACGTCTTCGGCGGCCTCTTCAACCGCGGCGGCGCCGGCGCGGGTGCGGGCACCCGTACCCAGCCGCGCCGAGGCCAGGACATCGAATCGGAGGTCACCCTCTCCTTCACGGAGGCGGTGGACGGGGCCACGGTCCCGCTCCGGATGTCCTCGCAGTCGCCCTGCAAGGCCTGTTCGGGCACCGGCGACAAGAACGGCACGCCCCGCGTGTGCCCGACCTGCGTCGGCACCGGCCAGGTCTCGCGCGGCAGCGGCGGCGGCTTCTCGCTGACCGACCCCTGCGCGGACTGCAAGGGCCGCGGCCTCATCGCCGAGACCCCCTGCGACATCTGCAAGGGCAGCGGGCGGGCCCGCAGTTCCCGGACCATGCAGGTCCGGATCCCGGCGGGGGTCTCCGACTCCCAGCGGATCCGGCTGCGCGGCAAGGGAGCCCCGGGCGAGCGCGGCGGCCCGGCCGGCGACCTGTACGTGGTCGTGCACGTGGACGCGCACCCGGTCTTCGGCCGCAAGGACGACAACCTCACGGTGACCGTTCCGGTGACTTTCGCGGAGGCGGCGCTGGGAGCCGACATCAAGGTCCCGACCTTGAACGGCCCCTCGGTGACGCTGAAGCTGCCCCCGGGCACCCCGGGCGGCCGCACGATGCGGGCCCGCGGCAAGGGGGCGGTCCGCAAGGACGGCACCCGCGGCGACCTGCTGGTGACGGTGGAGGTCGCGGTCCCGACCGAGCTGAACGACAAGGCCCGCGAGGCCATGGAGCTGTACCGCGAGGCGACGGAGTCCGAGGACCCGCGTTCCGCGTTGTTCGAGTCCGCGAAGGGAGCATGACATGGACGGCCGCCGTAGGAGCCACTACCAGCTCACCGATGAGACCCCGGTCTACGTGATCTCGGTGGCCGCCCAGCTCTCGGGCCTGCATCCGCAGACCCTGCGCCAGTACGACCGCCTCGGCCTGGTCTCCCCGGGCCGTACGGCCGGCCGCGGCCGGCGCTACTCGGCCCGCGACATCGAGCTGCTCCGCACGGTGCAGGCGCTGTCCCAGGAAGAGGGCATCAACCTGGCCGGCATCAAGCGGATCATCGAGCTGGAGAACCAGGTCGCCGCGCTCCAGCAGCGCGTGGCCGAGCTCTCCACGGCCGTCGACGGCGCCGCCGCCGTCCTGCGGCAGCGCGAGGCCCAGGTGCACGCCTCGTACCGGCGCGACCTGGTCCCGTACCAGGCTCCGCAGCCGGGCAGTGCCCTGGTCGTCTGGCGGCCGGCGCCCAAGCGCCCGATGGACTGACGACGCCCGGAACGAAGCACCGGAACGACGCACCGGAGCGAAGAGAAGGCCCCGATCCAGCGGATCGGGGCCTTCTCTTCGCTCCTCGCTCTTCGTTCCCGCGCGCCCGTACCCCTGTCCTGGGCGCCAGGGCGCTCCAGAGCCTCCTGCCGGCCCCGCGGCGGTGGTCCTGGCCCGCGGGCCCCTACTTGTCGTCGAGGATGCCCGACTGGGCGATGAGGAAGCCGAGCTGGGCGCGGCTGCCGCTGCCCAGGGCGGAGGCGAGCTTGGCGATGTGCGCGCGGCAGGTCCGTACGTTCATCCCCAGCCGGCGCGCGATGGCCTCGTCGACGTGTCCCTCGATGAGGAGCTGTGCGATGGAGCGCTGCACGCCGGAGATCCCCGCAGGCGTATGCTCGTAGGTCACCTCGTCGCCCAACGGCACGGCCCGGCGCCACAGTTGCTCGAACACCTTGATGAGGTAGGCCACGACTCCGGGGTGGCGCAGCTCCAGCGCGACACGCCGGTCGTCGCGGGCCGGGATGAAGGCCACGGTACGGTCGAAGATGATGAGGCGCTCGATCAGTTCTTCGAGGGTGCGGATCTCGACCTTGCCCGTGGAGACCCGGTCCGCGTAGGCGAGCATGCTCTGGCTGTGCCGCGCGGTGTGCTGGTACAACGTGCGGATGCTGACCCCGCGGTCGATCACATTGGTGCCGCGCTCCAGTGACTGGGACAGGACGAAGGGGGAGCGGCCCCCGCCCGGCTGGATCGTCAGCACCTCGGTGTGGCACTCGGCGGTGGCCAGATCGAGCGCGGCGTTGATCTGCTCGAGGCCCTCGTGTGCGGTGATGGCGTGGGTGTTCGCGGGGCTCCGGGCACTGATGGCGAGGAACGGCTCGAAAGCGTCGGTGAGGTCCACGGCGCTGCGGCGGCGGTCCTGGATCTCCTTTTCGAGGGGATGGAGCCGCTGTGCGAGTGCGACGGAGGGGGGAACCGCGCGAAGCTGGTTCGCGTCATCGGGATCGGAGCGCAAGAGCCCGAATTCGAGCAGGCAGGGGACGTTGACGACCTCGCTGCGGGCCACGCGGCCGGCACTCAGGGCCGCCGCGTAGAGCCGTGTTCCCTCGGCGCACATGCTGGTGACCGGGTGGGGATGTGTCGGGCTTGTGTCTGTATTGGGCAAATCTCCACCCCCCAGGGTCCTGAACATGTAAGAACATGATGCATCGTCCCTGTGGCACCGACGTGCCTGAATAAGCCATCGTCTGACACGCGGGGGAGAGGATTCCATCAAGTGAGGACGAAGCCGACCATGTACAAGAGAATGCTTCGCTCGGCGCTTGCCGTTGTTTTCTCCGCCGTTGCGGTCTTTGGGGCCATCAGTGCCGCCACTGGGGATGCGGACAGCGTGCGAGCCGCGTCGGGGTCGAGTCCGACATCGGTGAAGCCGGGCAATACGGATATCGGGTGGGACTCCACGCCCATGGGAGACATCGGCTGGGACTCCGCGCCCACGGACATCGGCTGGGACTCCACGCAGGCGAGGGTTTCCTGATGACCCCCGACGATCATGGCTTCCGCCGTGAAATGGCATCGGCCTACCGCTCCGGCTGGCAATTCATCGATCTCACCAGCGCCATCCCCTATGCCGGTGACTCGCTGAAGGTCACCCTCTTCGGCCAGCCGATCATCGTGGTGCGGGAAGAGGACGAGGACGTCCGCGCGTACCGCTGTCTGCGCCGTCCCCGAGGCGCTCCGCAGCCCGTCCGCTGCGAGATCCGGTACGGCATGGTCTTCGTCAATCTGGACCAGCGTGATCATCAACTTTTCGAGCCCGAATCCGCCGCCACCCCCCGCAGTGCCTGAAGCGATTCCCCTGTCGTCGCAGATCGCTCAGGCGCTACCCCCACACAGCGACGCCATCGTGGACCTGACCACGATGGCGTCGCTGTGATGTCCGTGTCCAGTGGTTGAACCGGACATCGTCGAACCGGACACCGCGGAACCGGACATCGCCGCCGTCGGCCGGGCCGTCGGCTACGCGCGCCCCATGGCCCGGTCCAGCGTGATCTCCACGACCACCCGGTCCGGGTTCGGCGAGGGCATCCGCCCGTACCGCTCCGCGTAGCGCCGTACGGCCTCCGCGACCGAGGCCTCGTCCGTACGGACCACCGCGCGGCCCTCCAGGGTCGCCCAGCGCCGCCCCTCCAGCTGGCACACCGCCACCCGGGCCCCGCCCTGCGGGCCGCCCTGCGGGCCGCCCTGCGGGCCGCCCTGCGACGCCAGCACGTTGCGGACCTTCTTGCTGCCCTTGTTGGTGATCACCCGCGCCAGTCCGGCTTCCGGGTCGTAGGTCACGCCCACCGCCACCACGTGCGGGCTGCCGTCGGGCCGGAGCGTGGTCAGCGTGCAGATGTGCCGTTCCCGCCAGAAGGCGAGGTACTCCGGCGTCGGGTTGAGTACGTCATGGGCGGTGCGGGCCGTGCCGGCCGGGCTGGGAGTCGACATGCGCGAAGGGTACGCCGCTCCACCTTGAGTGGAATAGACTCAACTTTGTGCAGGTTACTCATGTAAAGCACACGGAGTAGGGAAGGGAGAAGGCGCACGTGGATGCCGAGCTGACCAACAGGAGCCGGGACGCGCTGAACGCGGCCACCACCAGGGCCGTCAAGGACGGGCACGCGGACCTGACGCCCGCGCACCTGCTGCTGGCGCTGCTCGCCGGCGAGGACAACGAGAACATCACCGACCTGCTCGCCGCGACCGACGCCGACCAGGCCGCCGTACGCGCCGGAGCCGACCGCCTGCTCGCCGCCCTGCCCAGCGTCACGGGCTCCACGGTCGCGCCCCCGCAGCCCACCCGCGAGCTGCTCGCCGTACTGGCGGAGGCCGACGCGCAGGCCGGGAAGCTCGGAGACGAGTACCTCTCCACCGAACACCTGCTCATCGCCATCGCCGCCAAGGGCGGCCCGGCCGGTGAGCTCCTTTCCGCACAGGGCGCGACCGTGAAGAAGCTGCGGGACGCCTTCGAGAACGCAAGAGGAGGGCGGCGGGTGACCACCCCCGACCCCGAGGGCCAGTACAAGGCCCTGGAGAAGTTCGGCACCGACTTCACGGCGGCCGCCCGCGAGGGCAAGCTCGACCCGGTCATCGGCCGCGACCACGAGATCCGCCGCGTCGTGCAGGTGCTCTCGCGGCGCACGAAGAACAACCCGGTGCTCATCGGCGAGCCCGGCGTCGGCAAGACCGCCGTCGTCGAGGGCCTGGCCCAGCGCATCGTCAAGGGAGACGTCCCCGAGTCCCTGAAGAACAAGCGGCTGGTCTCCCTGGACCTCGGCGCGATGGTGGCCGGTGCCAAGTACCGCGGCGAGTTCGAGGAGCGGCTCAAGACGGTCCTCGCGGAGATCAAGTCCAGCGACGGCCAGATCATCACCTTCATCGACGAGCTGCACACGGTCGTCGGCGCGGGCGCCGGCGGGGATTCCTCCATGGACGCGGGCAACATGCTCAAGCCCATGCTGGCCCGCGGTGAGCTGCGCATGGTCGGCGCGACCACCCTCGACGAGTACCGCGAGCGGATCGAGAAGGACCCGGCACTGGAGCGCCGCTTCCAGCAGGTGCTGGTGGCGGAGCCGAGCGTCGAGGACACCATCGCGATCCTGCGCGGGCTCAAGGGCCGCTACGAGGCCCACCACAAGGTCGTCATCAACGACAGCGCCCTCGTGGCCGCGGCCACCCTCTCCGACCGCTACATCACCTCCCGGTTCCTCCCCGACAAGGCCATCGACCTCGTCGACGAGTCCATGTCCCGGCTCCGCATGGAGATCGACTCCTCCCCGCTGGAGATCGACGAGCTCCAGCGCTCGGTCGACCGCCTGCGCATGGAGGAGCTGGCCCTGAACAACGAGTCCGACCCGGCCTCGCGCGAACGCCTGGCGAAGATCCGCAAGGACCTCGCGGACAAGGAGGAGGACCTGCGGGGCCTGACCGCCCGCTGGGAGAAGGAGAAGCAGTCCCTCAACCGGGTCGGCGAGCTCAAGGAGCGCCTGGACGACCTGCGCGGCCAGGCCGAGCGCGCCCAGCGCGACGGGGACTTCGACACCGCCTCCAAGCTCCTCTACGGGGAGATTCCGGCCCTGGAGCACGAGCTCGCGGAGGCCACCGAGGCCGAGGCCGAGGTCTCCAGGGACACCATGGTCAAGGACGAGGTCGGGCCGGACGACATCGCGGACGTGGTCGGCGCCTGGACGGGCATCCCGGCCGGCCGCCTCCTCGAGGGCGAGACCCAGAAGCTCCTGCGCATGGAGGACGAGCTGGGCCGGCGCCTGATCGGCCAGGGCGAGGCCGTGCGCGCCGTCTCCGACGCCGTGCGCCGCACCCGCGCGGGCATCGCGGACCCGGACCGGCCGACCGGCTCGTTCCTGTTCCTCGGGCCCACGGGCGTGGGCAAGACGGAGCTGGCCAAGGCCCTCGCCGACTTCCTCTTCGACGACGAGCGGGCCATGATCCGCATCGACATGTCGGAGTACGGCGAGAAGCACAGCGTGGCGCGTCTCGTCGGCGCCCCGCCCGGGTACGTGGGCTACGAGGAGGGCGGCCAGCTGACGGAGGCCGTCCGCCGCCGCCCCTACTCGGTCGTCCTCCTGGACGAGGTCGAGAAGGCCCACCCCGAGGTCTTCGACGTCCTGCTCCAGGTCCTCGACGACGGCCGCCTCACGGACGGCCAGGGCCGCACGGTGGACTTCCGCAACACCATCCTGATCCTGACCTCGAACCTGGGCAGTCAGTATTTGAGCGGGCACAGCCTGATGGATCCGTCCACAGCTGTGGACGAGATCAAGGCCAAGGTCCTGGACGTGGTGCGGGCCTCCTTCAAGCCGGAGTTCCTCAACCGCCTCGACGACCTGGTGGTCTTCTCCGCCCTGAGCGGGGCCGAGCTGGCCCACATCGCCGAGCTCCAGATCGGCCGCCTGGCCAAGCGCCTGGCCGACCGCCGCCTGGGCCTGGACGTCACCCCCGAGGCCCTGGCCTGGCTGGCGGACAAGGGCAACGACCCGGCGTACGGCGCCCGCCCCCTGCGCCGCCTGATCCAGACGGCCATCGGCGACCGCCTGGCCAAGGAGATCCTCGCGGGCGAGATCCGCGACGGCGACACCGTCCGCGTCGCCGTGGCGGGCGACGACCTGCTGGTGGGCAAGGTGCTGTAAGTCTCCGCAGGGCCGTATCGCTCACCGCGGCCGGGGCCGCCCCGGGGAAGCGTCCCCGGGGCCCCGGCCCCTCAGCCGTCGAAGGCTTCGAACCGGACCCCGGACGTCGTCCGTACCAGCGGAGCGGCGAGCACCGCCACGGTGAGGACGCGCAAACTCCCTTGAATGGCCATCCATCCCCCTTATGGGCGCCCTACGCCTGTCCGCCCGGAGCGGATCGTGGCTGCGGGGGTGGACACGGGGTGGGCGCGATGGGGGAGGATGGCCGTATCCGCACGAAGGGAAGTCACACGGTGAGCATCGACCCGGCCTCGATTCCGAACTTCGGAGGGCAGCAGCCCGATCCGCAGGCCACAGGACCGGCGGGCCCCGTCGTCCCCGACCAGGACCTGGTCAAGCAGCTCCTGGAGCAGATGGAGCTCAAGTACGTCGTCGACGACGAGGGTGACCTCGCGGCGCCGTGGGAGGACTTCCGCACGTACTTCATGTTCCGCGGCGAGGACGAGCAGCAGGTCTTCTCCGTGCGGACCTTCTACGACCGCCCGCACGCGATCGAGGAGAAGGCGCAGCTCCTGGAGTCCATCGACGACTGGAACCGCCGCACGCTGTGGCCCAAGGTCTACAGCCACACGCACGACGACGGCTCCGTCCGCCTGATCGGCGAGGCGCAGATGCTGATCGGCACCGGCGTGAACCTGGAGCACTTCGTGTCCTCCACGGTCAGCTGGGTCCGCGCGTCGATCGAATTCGACAAGTGGCTCGTCGAGCAGTTCGGCCTGGAGAAGGAAGTCGACTCCGCCGACGAGAAGAACGACGAGGACGGCGAGGGCGGCACGACCGAGACCAACTAGGTCCCGGTCCGACCCCTCACAGCGCCACCCTCACGGCGCCACCCCGGACGCGAGCAGCAGGTACGGCCCGTATCCGTACGAGAGCCCGGCCAGCACCCCGGTCACCACGACCGCGGTGCGCGGCCGGGCTTTCGCCATGAGGGCCGCCACCGGCAGCAGCAGCGGGAACGCGGGCAGCAGGAAGCGCGGCTTCGATTCGAAGAAGCCCGCGCCGCCGTAGGTCATGACCAGCAGCACGCCCGTGTACACGAGCAGCGGCAGCGGGATCCGGCGGTCGGCCGCCAGCAGCCCCGCGAGCACCAGCGCGGCCGTCAGCAGGACCACCGTCACCGTCGTGGCGAGCTCCACCTGCCCGATGCCGGACACCGCGTGCCGCGCGGAGCGCAGCGCCCCCGCGCCGAAGTCGAAGCGCGAGCCCCAGCCGCTCTGGACGGCGAAGTAGCCGCCGAGCGGATCCCCCCGGCGCACGCCGACGAGCAGGACGTACGAGGCCCAGCCCGCGGGAGCGGCCAGCCCGGCGGCCCACACCGCCGCGGGTGCGCGGCCCCGCCGCCGCCAGATCTCGTACGCGGCGGCGGCCGTCACGGCGGCGGCGACCGCGATCCCGGTGGGCCGGGTCAGCCCCGCGAGCACGGCGAGCCCCGCCGCCCACCCCCAGCGGCCGCGCAGCAGGGCGTACAGGGCCCAGGCGGCGAAGGCGGCCAGTAGGGCCTCGGTGTAGGCGAGGGTCAGCATGAGGGCGTGCGGCACCGCGGCCCACAGCGCGACGAGCAGCAGCCCGGCGCGGGCCCCCAGCAGGTGCGCCCCGACCCGGTACACCCCGACGGCCGCCGCGCCCGCGGCGATCCAGGCGACGGCGAGCGCGGCGACGGCCGGCGAGCCGGGCAGCACGGCGGAGGCGCAGCGGATCAGCACGGGGTAGAGCGGGAAGAACGCGGAGTCGCTCTGCACGGACCCGATGCCGGGATAGATCTGGGTCCGCCCGTAGCCGTGCTCGGCGATCCGCAGGTACCAGACGGAGTCCCAGGACTCCCCGAGCACCCGTACGGGGCTGCGCCCGGTCCACCGCGCCGCCACGGCGACCGCGAGCACCCCGGCCCCGCGCAGGGCCGCGTACACCCCGAGCGCGAGGACGGCGCCGGGAATCCGGCGGGACGGGCGGGCGCGGCCGTCCCGGCCGACCCGGCCGGTGCGTCGCCCGGGCCGTGCACCGTTCGACAGCGTTTCCGTCGCCATGGGTCCCGACTTCCTGGGGGGCTCGCGGCCGGAGTCGCCACGCATGGGGAAACACTACGACGACAGGGCCGCGGAGCCCCCGGGATCGACCTCTCAGAGCCGCCGCAGCCGCTCCACCGCCTCCTCCAGGACGTCGGTGCGCTGCAGAAGGGCAAGGCATGAGCACGGAGCACCAGGGAAAACTCTGGCACTCAGAACACAATCTGAGTACAGTCTGAGTATGAGCCTTGCTTACCTGGGAGCCGAGCCCGAATCGGTTTCGTTCACGGATCTGTCGAGAAACCCGAAGGCCGTAGCCGCCCGGGCCGCCGCCCTCGGTGCTCTGCGTGTCACGCATCGGGACGCGCCCGACATGGTGCTGACGACGGCCGTGCATGCGGAGCGCACCGAGGAGAACCTCACGACGGCATCCCGGCTCTTCCTCGCGCTCATGAAGCACGATGACGGAGCCCGGTCGCTCCTGCTGGCGCTGCCCGAAGTCTTCCCTTGGGTGCGGCACCTGGACGACGCAGAGATGCGTGCGTTCACGGTGGAACTCCTGGAAGCGCTGTCCGATGCGGCGGAGCTGGGTGCGCGGGAGGCCGTGCACCGCGCGCTCGTCTCCTGGAGGGCGACGGCTCGTATCAACGCGGATCCGGAGCAGCTCAAGGAAGCTCTGCGTCCGCTCGACGGGGATGACCTGGGGCCGGTCGAGGTGGGCGGGTGAGCCCGAAGGGAGTTCGAAGTCACGAGTGGCGGACGCGTGCGCTATTTGGTCAGCCCGGAAACGGCGACCGTCATTCTGGTCTACGCGTCCACTCGGCATCCCAAGGACACCGAGTAGCTCGTAGCTCCCGTGCGGCACAGGCTCCGGCCGGAAGGCCGGGCCCATGCCCGCACGTCCATCTGGCCCGCTCTCAGCGGGCCAGCCGACCGAGGCGCTCAACCGCCTCCTGCAATACAACCGTCCGCTTGCAGAAGGCCCAGCGGACGTGGGCGGCTCCGGCGGCCTTGTCGTCGTAGAACACCTGGTTCGGGATGGCCACCACCCCGCAGCGCTCCGGCAGGGCCCGGCAGAAGGCCACGCTGTCGTGTTCGCCGAGCGGGGTGATGTCGGTGGTGACGAAGTAGGTGCCCTGCGGGCGGAAGACCTCGAAGCCGGCCGCCGCGAGGCCGTCGGAGAGGAGGTCGCGCTTGGCGGCCAGGTCGGCGCGGAAGGAGTCGTAGTACGCGTCGGGCAGGGCGAGGGCCTCGGCGATCGCGTACTGGAACGGGCCCGAGGACACGTACGTCAGGAACTGCTTCGCGGAGCGGACCGCCGTGACCAGCTCGGGCGTTCCCGTCACCCAGCCGACTCCTTGTTCGTACGCCTATTCGCGTGCCGCTCGGCACGCCCGAGCCGGGGCGGCCGCAGAACCTACCCGGACCGAGCTCACAGGCGTAGCACAGGGCTCCGTCGCGGGGCACTGTCCGTCGTATGCTGACCACACACGGGAAGGAGCCGTCCATGAGCGTCGACGCGATCGTGCACACCGAGTTCCCCAAGGGGTACACGGTCCTGTTCGGGGCCGACGGAAAGGTGATCATGACCCCGCAGAGCGAAGAGCACTCCAGCACCATCCGATCGATGCAGATCGACTCCGCTCTCGCCCTCGGCCGTCACGCGAAGGTCACCTCCGACGTCTACATCGACTTCCCCGCCGACGAGAACTCCGCCCCCGATCTGGCGATCCTTCGCGAGGATGCCCGCCGGGAGGGCAAGCGCTACAGCTTCGAAGACGTCCTGCTGATCTCGGAGGTCGTCTCGACCTCCTCCGCACGCAAGGACTACGACGACTGCACCGCGAAGTACGGCCGCTACGGCATTCCGATCTACCTGGTGGTGGACCCCTACGCCCAGGAAGTCGTCCTCCACACCCAGCCGACCGACACTGGTTACATCGCGGCACACACGCACAAGTACGGCACGGGCAAGCTCCCCATCCCCCTGGCCGACGGCCGCACCTTCACCCTCGACCTCGACGAACTTCCGCGTCCGGAGCTCGAGGCGAACGCCGGCTGATTCGCGGCCGAGTTCCTGGTCGCGATCCGGCGGTGGCTTGTCATCGCAAGGACTGTTGCGAACAGGTGGGACGAGTCGCATGCGGATGAGGTTCGAACCCGAGGCCGAGGAGGAGTTCGAGGCCGCGCGTGGGCTGCTGGTCGACCGCGTGGCCCCAACGTCACCGAGCTTCTCGGGGCGGAACGCTCCGACGCCCTTGACACGCTGCTGCGCTATCTGCACGCCGCCCGGTTGGCGGCCCACGCGGCCCCTCACTCCAGGCTCTCGACGCAATCACGGAACGGCGGCTGACCGGCCGCGCGCTGTGCGGCTCGGCCCGCGCCGAGCCGCAACTGCCCGTCGCACTGCCCCAGGGCGACGAACTGCGCCAGCCGGCCGAGGCGTCGACGACGGTGGCGCAGTTGCGCGGACTCACCGAGCGGGCGGGACGGGACGGCCGCCCCGTGACGGCGACGGGACGGCTGTGGACGTCAGACACCCGCGAGTTGACGGATCTGCTCGGTACCGGAGACAAGACTGGATGTGCGCGGGTCGCACTTGACCGGTTCCCGCACGCCGCAGTACCAGGCTTTACCCCTCTGCGCCGAAAGGCGCGCCTCCCGACGGGCGCTGTCGAGCAGAACGCTGCCGTCAGGCATAGCCAGGTCTCGTGGGCGCGGCGATTGCTGCCCGAGGGGTTCTCCTGCACCTGGCCTTCGATGACAAGCAACGGAGGCGTGCAGGCCCGCCCTTGAAATCCCGCCCGGCTTCACTCGCGAGGAGTGGCTGGGGCACCTCAACCCGAGACCATCGCGCCGTGCGCACGAAGAGCGCAAGCAACTTCGAGTTGGGTGACAGCCTTCATGTAACAACGGAGAGTCACAGTCAACTTGATGACTGTGACTCTCCGAATGCCAGCTGACCGGTTGCGCACTTAGTGCCCTTGGGGCCCTAAGTGAGTTTCTAGGCCATGCCGAGGAGCTGGGCGATCATGGTGACGATCTGGTGAACGGTGTATCCAGCGTTCGACCACTTCAGGATCGTGGCCTTGTTAGCCCACACCCACTTGGCGAACTTGGAGCCGTACTTGCCGCCGACCTTGATGATTTCCCATGCCAGCTTAAGCCAACCCATTTTCCTATACCTCCAAAATTATATGACGCTTCTACGCTGCCCGAGGCGGGTGCATTGTCGTCAGAATCAGTCACGAACGTGCAGTTCCTGACTGGGAGTTGGAAGCTAACACCGGGATGATCACCCGATCCATTAAGAGCGAAATTGTCCTGCACCCATTGCCATCGGTTCATGGGGGCTGGTAAGGGCGGCGGGCACATCTAGTCGAAGGGGAGCAAAACGTCCGCTATGGATCCGAAACGCTTGTGATTCTGGGTAGTTGGGCTGGGTCTGAGTGATTTGGTGGGGGATGCGCGGCATCTGTCGCCGTCGGTGCAGGAGGTTCTGCGGTTGCGGGCGGTGGCCGCGTTGGCGGCAGGGCAGGGCCGGGACGCACTGCTCTCGCGGCCGAAGGGCCGTCCGGCGGTGGTCCATTAGGTGCTGGGCGAGGCCAAGCAGGCCGCCGTGCGCCAGGTGGTGAGCGGCTGGTCGGGCACGTCGACCACAAGGTCCACCCCGTGGTCGACGGGCGCTCCGCCTACCGCTCGAAGACGGTCCGCACCTGGCTCGCCGCCCATCCCGACGCCATTGAGCTGCACTACCTGTCCCCGTACTCGCCGGAGCTGAGCCCCGGCGAGCTGCTCAACGCTGACCTCAAGCGCAGCCTGCCCAAGGGCCACCGAGCCGGGAGCCAGGTCGAACTCGCCGCCGAGACACGCTGGTTCCTCCGCAGACGCCGACGTCAGCCCCACATCATCCGCGGCTCCTTTCACGGCCGCCACGTCCGCTACACCCTGGGTCATCCGAGTGGCCGGTTCGCCGTCCGGGGCGGTTTTCGCCAGGCAGGTGCGTGCCTGCATTGCGTTCCGCCCCAGATCCGTACCGACCGTCACGTGACGGGATGTCGCGGATATATCCGGCAAGCCCGAATTGCGCAATGCCCCTGGATTTACGGCCCTGCCCATTGGCCCGTCTTCCGGTACGCTGCCCAGGCATCTATTCCAATCGCCGCCGAAAGACTCGCGACCGGACGGATCCCACCGGGGGGTGGGACGATCGGTCGCGGTGCTGTTGAAATAAGACCCTGCCGGTCAGCGGGTCGCCGCACTCCGGCGCTCCTGACTGGCGAAGATGCTGTTTGTTCGAGTCGGGTGCCTAGACCACACCCGACCGATCATGTCGTGATCATTGGGGGATCGCGGCTTTGGTGGGACCTGATAAATCGCACGGGGGAAAAGTACGTGAATACAGTCATGCTGTATACATTTGTGGTAGCCGCCTCGACCGGCAGCATTACAGAAACCGCCAAGAGACTTAAATACGGCAAGTCAACTGTGGTGTACCACATTCGAGAGGTAGAGAAGGTCTGCCGGCTGGAGCTTTTCGAGCGAGAGGTGCGAGGATTCCGCCTCACCGGCGCAGGCCGGAAAGCACTCGAAATCTCGGAACAGTTGCTGCGGATGACCGCCGAGCTCAAGTCGTTGCCGTTGGGGGACTCCAAAGGGACGACCAAACGACGGCCGCATGATGCGAATGTCAATGGCGGCGGCTCGGCAAGGAACGTTCGTCAATTCGGCTGACAATTTGACGCCCGGACGGTAGAGGGAAAATGTTCAGCCGGTATTCGGAGATCAAGGCAGAGATCCAGTAATCTGCCCCTGCGTGAGGCGTTGAGGTGTCAAGTCACCCTCGATGGCCTTCATTTTCACAACGGAGAGTCACAATCAATTCGATGACTGTGACTCTCCGTTGACCAGCTGAACGGTTGCATGCCGTCGCTCTATCAAGCTCGAACGGAGGCTTTGATGTTCCAAAATCCTGCCCTTCTCGCGGTGACCGCGGCGGTCCTGGCGGTGCTGGGCTTGCACCTGATCATGGCGCGTAGAGGCCCGGTCTGGCTGGGCGCCGTGGTGCCCTGCCTGTGGACCGTTGTCGTCGTGGTGCTGATCATGCAGGGCCGGCTTGAGCTGGGCCGGCACTACCTGGTGTCGGCGGCGGCCCTGGTGATGTTGCTCTGGATATGGGTAAGTGCTCGACAGGCCAGAAGGAAGGCCGAGACAGGCGGGTCCCAGGGCTCGACGCGTCGGACGTCATGAGCGCGCGGACGCCAGCTGAGTCTGAAAAGGACACCTTGGCTGCCGTGGGACCGGATGCCGCCGCGCGGCAACTGGACAAGCGGTCTGTGCTCTTCTGGCAGGTAGAAAACGCGGTCGGCATGGTCATCGTGATCGTCCTCGCCGCCATCCTGTCCCAATTTTCACCGCTTCCACCAGAGTGGCGCAGATGGATCTACTTCCTGGCGGCGGCAGCTCTCGCCTTCGCGTTGCTCGACGCCCTCGTGTTGATTCCGCTCCGTTACCGGTACTCCCGGTACACGCTGACAGTTGATTGCGTCATCGTCGAGCGGGGCCGCCTGTGGAAGCGACGCCAGGTATATCCGCTGTCTCGCATCCTGTATTGCGAGACCCGTCAAGGTCCAATTCTGCGATGGTTCAATCTGTTCACCGTCAGGACGGCAACGATCGTCGAGTCACGGTCCATCGGGCCGCTGTCACAGGCCGAGGCCAACCGGTTCGAGCAGATCATCCGCGAGCACTCCCCATGACGGGGACACTCCACAAGCATCGCAACAGTCCGGCCATGTTCGCGATCCGTGTGGCTGAGCACGCGACCACGATCGTCCCCACTGCCATCGCGTGGTTGTCGATCCGGACCAGGTGGCCGGACGTGTTCGGAATCTCGGTGGACACGGTCTACGGGCTGGTAGTCGGCATCATCGTGCTCAGTCTGGGAGTGGACTGGTGGACCACCAGGTTCTCCGTGGATAGCGGCGGGATCAGCTACGACAGGGGTTTCTGGGTGCGGCGTTCCACCTCGCTCGCCTGGTCAGAGGTGGTCTCCGTCCAAGTTTCCCGATCGGCGGTGGCGCGACTTCTGGGCTGTTCGCGCGTGTTGATCGGCATCGGCACGGAGTCGAAGGCCAACTTGGCGATCGAGGCGGTCCCGCAGGCCGTCGCTGCCGAGATCGAGGACTACTTCGAAGCCGGCCGGGTTCGTCCGTCCCGCGACACGCCGGTACCCGGTACTCGTAGTCGTGTGGTCGACACGGTTGCCGAGGACCGGAGCGGATCCGCGGAGGCCGAGTGCGCATCAGCCCTGGCGAGTCGGGTCGGGTCCCACCCGGTGGACTCGGGCGACCTGATCTATCGGATCCGCAGACGCGACTATCTCCTGATCTCGGTTACCTACGGGCAGTTCGTGCTGCTGTTTCCATTCCTGATGGGGCTCTACGAGAACGCCGCCGCACTCTTGCCGCTTTCCCCGGTCCTTCCGGCTATCCCGGACATACCGGGGCCGTTGTGGGTGCTGGTGGTGGCCGCCGTGGCCGTGTTCGGGTCGGTGGCGATGGCATTCGGGATGCTCGTCGCCTGGCTGCGTTACCGGTCGTTCGAAGTCCGCATCAGGGCCGGGGCATTCGCCATGTCCGGTGGCCTCATCTCCGCGGAGTCGCGGCAGATGCCCAGATCTCAGGTCGGCGGGGTCAGGATCCAGCGGAATCCTCTGATGTGTGTCACGGGGTACGCGCGGCTGGCCTTCGTGTCCCGGCAGTCCGGTGAACGGATCGGCGCGAACATCGTCTTTCCGGCGGCGCGCCTCGAACGCGTGCGAGACAGCATCCGGAGCCACTTTCCGGCGTACGCCGCTGCGGCGGACCGGCCCCCCAAGGTGAGCCGCCCCCTCCGATGGGGCCTGATCGGGGTGGCTGCGGCAACGTTCGCCATGACCTCGTCGGCAGCGACCGCCATGTCCCCGGTCAGGGCGGTCGCCCTGATGGCCGCCGTGGCGATCATGCTGCTGGCCGCGGTCAACTACTGCTGGGCAACGGCGGCGCTCGACCCGGAGAACGCCGTGCTCCATTTTCGCCGGGGTTTCCTCTGGGTCACCCACTACGTCGTTCCGTGGGACTCGGTGTACTTCGCCGACTCCTACCAGCTACCCGTGACCGGCCGGCTGTCGGTCGGGGCGGTGTGCCTGGGGGTGTACGACTCGCGAGCCGTCCGACTGTGGGTGCCGGTGAGCAGGCCGGCGCTGATGGACCAATTCATTGAAGCGACGACGAGCGGATCGACCGTTCACGGAAACGAGGAGAAGGCGTGATCGAAGTAGCCGGAGTCACCAAGAAGTACGGCGGGAAGCCGGTTGTCGACGACCTCTCCTTCACGGTACGGCCAGGGATCGTCACCGGGTTCCTGGGGCCCAATGGGTCCGGGAAGTCCACCACGATGCGCATGATCCTGGGACTGACGCGGCCCGACAGCGGGACCATCCTCGTGGACGGCGTTCCCTTCGCGCAGCACCGCAATCCGATGGGTGCCCTCGGGGCGTTGATCGACGCCAAATCGGGGCATCCGGGTCGCTCCGCGTTCCGCCATCTGCAGGCCGCCGGGGCGACGGCGGGGATCGGCGCATCGCGGGTTCGCGAGGTGCTGGACATGGTTGGCCTCGGTGAGGTCGCGGACCGCCGCATCGGTGGCTTCT
The DNA here is from genome assembly GCF_042730015.1 of Streptomyces sp. NPDC059957. Classification (NCBI taxonomy): domain Bacteria; kingdom Bacillati; phylum Actinomycetota; class Actinomycetes; order Kitasatosporales; family Streptomycetaceae; genus Streptomyces; species Streptomyces sp. NPDC059957. Next base: position 148,291 of record NZ_JBHWMB010000001.1, read on the forward strand.
CGCTGGGGATGACCCAACGCCTCGGCGTCGCAACAGCCCTGCTGGCGGACCCGTCGAGCCTGATGTTCGACGAACCCATCAATGGGCTGGACCCAGACGGCATCCTGTGGATGCGCAACCTGGTCAAGAGGTTGGCGGCCGAAGGACGAGCGGTGCTGCTGAGCTCGCACCTGATGAACGAGATGGCCCTGACCGCGCACCATGTGGTCGTTATCGGTCAGGGGCGGCTGATCGCCGACGAAGCCGTTAGCTCATTGATCCACCGCAGCAAGTCCCAGGGTGTTCTTGTACGCACTCCACAGGACGAGGAGCTCGGTCGGCTGGTGCGTTCCACTGGCGGGAACATGTCGAGTGAGCCGGACGGGTCGTTCCGGGTGGACGGACTGACCGCGGTGGAACTGGGCGATCTGGCCGCGTCGCGCAGCATCAGATTGCACGAGCTGGTCCCTCTGCGGGCTTCGCTGGAGGAGGCGTACATAGAACTCACCGCCAACTCGGTGACGTTTCGCGGGCGCGACGTCAGCGCCCCCCAACAATCCCGATCCGACGCGGCGGACGCCGTGAAGATGGAAATGAGATGAGCCGCACGATGACTACGGCAACAGATGTCGGTGCCCCTGCGCAGAGGCATGTTCCGCCGCCCCACCAGCTCTCCTTCGCCGGCCTTGTACGCGGTGAACTGATCAAACTGCGGACGGCGCGATCACTGGTCGTGTTGTTGATCCTGACGGTCATATGCACCGCCGGGATCAGTATCTCCGTGGCGATGGCCACCAAGTCCGATGCCGCCCGGTCCGCGACCGACGCACTGCCGGACTTCATCACCACGTCCCTCCTGGGTATGCAGCTCTCCATATTCCTGGTGGCCGCCATGAGCGCGGTGGCGGGCGCGAGCGACTTCGGCAACGGCACGATCCGCGTCGTGTTCGCCGCTGCACCCCGGCGTACACCCGTACTGGCCGCCAAGCTCACCGTGGTCGCGGGTGCCGCTACCGTGCTGGTCGGCGCCACGCTCCTGGTGACGGCAGTGGCCAGCTGGCTGGCCCTCACGCCCGGTCCGCTGTGGACACCCTTCACGAACTCGACCAGTCTGCTGAGCCTGGCCGGTGCGGTGGTCGCCACGGCCGCCGTGAGCGTTTCGGCCGTCAGCCTCGGATGCCTGCTCCGCAGCTCCGCCGGAGCGATCTTCGCGATCCTGGGCTTGCTGATCGTGGTGACGATCGTCCTGATGGCGATCCCGACCCAGGTGCTCCCGTCGGCGTTCTCCGACTACAGCTTCGGAGGAGCGGTGACGATCCTCCTGGGTACGGCCGACAACACCGGAAAATGGGTCGGCGCGGTGTTGGCTCTCCTGGTGTGGTCTGCCGTTTTCACCGCCTGGGCGGCTGCGTCCATGCGTCGGCGTGACGCATAAACGGTTCGAGGATATCTGGCGAGGAGGCCCCGGGGTGTGCAACCACCGCCGGGGTCAACTGCGTTTATGGGGTTATCAGCGGGCAGTGGCAGGGGTACTCACCATCGCTGAAGACGGGAAACAGCCTCCTCCAGGACGTCGGTGCGCTTGCAGAAGGCCCAGCGGACGTGGGCGGCTCCGGCGGCCTTGTCGTCGTAGAACACCTGGTTCGGGATGGCCACCACCCCGCAGCGCTCCGGCAGGGCCCGGCAGAAGGCCACGCTGTCGTGTTCGCCGAGCGGGGTGATGTCGGTGGTGACGAAGTAGGTGCCCTGCGGGCGGAAGACCTCGAAGCCGGCCGCCGCGAGGCCGTCGGAGAGGAGGTCGCGCTTGGCGGCCAGGTCGGCGCGGAAGGAGTCGTAGTACGCGTCGGGCAGGGCGAGGGCCTCGGCGATCGCGTACTGGAACGGGCCCGAGGACACGTACGTCAGGAACTGCTTCGCGGAGCGGACCGCCGTGACCAGCTCGGGCGTTCCCGTCACCCAGCCGACCTTCCAGCCCGTGAAGGAGAAGGTCTTGCCGGCGGAGGAGATGGTGACCGTGCGCTCGCGCATGCCCGGCAGGCCCGCCAGCGGGGTGTGGGCGCCCTCGAAGACCAGGTGTTCGTACACCTCGTCGGTGATGACCAGCAGGTCGCGGGAGACGGCCAGCTCGGCGACCGCGGCGAGCTCGGCGGGGGTCAGGACGGTGCCCGTCGGGTTGTGCGGGGTGTTCAGGAGCAGGAGGCGGGTGCGGGGGGTGACCGCGGCGCGCAGGGCGTCCACGTCGAGGCGGAAGTCCGGGGCGCGCAGGGTCAGCGGCACCCGGACGGCCCCGGCCATCGCGATGCAGGCGGCGTAGGAGTCGTAGAACGGCTCCAGGGCGATGACCTCGTCGCCCGGCTCCAGCAGGGCCAGGAGGGAGGCGGCGATGGCCTCGGTGGCCCCGGCGGTGACGAGCACCTCGGTGTCGGGGTCGTAGGCCAGGCCGTAGAAGCGCTGCTGGTGGGCGGCGATCGCCGTACGCAGCTCCGGGACCCCGGGGCCCGGCGGGTACTGGTTGCCCCGGCCGTCGCGGATCGCGCGCGCCGCCGCCTCGGCGATCTCGGCGGGGCCGTCGGTGTCGGGGAAGCCCTGGCCGAGGTTGATTGCCCCGGTGGCGGTGGCCAGTGCGGACATCTCCGCGAAGATCGTGGTGCCGAAGGCCGCCAGCTTGCGGTTGAGGAAGGGGCGATTGGTGGGTGCGGGAGCGCTCATGAGCGCCATCCTGCGGGGAAGCTCTGGACTTGCTCAAGTGTGCTTTGGGCCGCATACGGTGCGGGCATCCCCCCAGCACGCGGGACGAAGGGGATCCCGCACCCCGGGGTACCGGGGGAGCCAGAGAGGGGTCGGGGGATGATCCTCGGAATAGTGATCTTCGTGGTGGTGGCCGTGGTGGCCGCGCTGATCGTCGGGCTGGTGGTCAAGGTCAGCCGCGCCGGTGGCGGGAGCGGCGGCAGCGGCCGCGGTAGCAGCAGCAGTGGCAGCAGCAGCGGGGGCTGGTGGGCCGGGGGCGACTCGGGAGGTTCCTCCTCCTCGTGCGGCTCCTCCTCGTCCTCCTGCAGCTCCTCGTCCTCCTGCGGCGGCGGCGGAGGATGCGGTTCCAGCTGACACGGGGCAGCATGGAGCCATGGGATCCATGGCTTCCGACGCCGGACCACCCTTCCTACCGCGTCCCGCATACGTGAGGCGCCCGCCGGGCACAACTTCCGTCGGGCGTCTTCTTGTTCGGACGTCACGGCCGCGCATTACGGCGTACGGGCGGCATGTCGTTGAACACGTGAACTGTGTAGCCCCCGAGGGGATGTAAACCCCTGCAACTTGGGTAAAAACGCTGTGAGTGCCGTGCCTTTCATGATTCCCTCGGTTGAGTAGACCAGTCCTCGGACCTCCCTGGACTTCCTGTGGACCCGTGCCGGTGTCCCCCCACCCGTTGACTACCGCTGGCGGGCCCCGGCCCATCTCCCTCGCGCGTTTGCGGAGCCGACTCATGCTCACGACCCTCCAGACCACCTATACCGACACGCGTGCCGCCGACCTCGCCTGGGCCCTGGGTCGGGAGCGGCTGCCCGCCCTGGCCGTACTGAACCTCGAACTGGGTGGCGCGAAAGTGGAGTTGCGCCTGCTCGGGGCCTCCCACCAGGTGCTCCTGGAGGAGGGCGACGTGCTCTGCTCCGAGACCGTCGCCTGTATGCCCGGCAGCAGCACCCCGCTTCCGCTCGGCGTGGCCAAGCGCGTCGGCGACTGGGAGTACGAGTTCGCCGCGCGGGTCGAGAACCTCTCGCGCGGCTCCTTCGCCGGGCGGGCGCAGGAACTGCTCGCGCTGGTCGCGGACCACCCGAACGGGCTCGCCGGCACCTTCCCCGGCAGTCCGCACGCCTTCACGGCCATGCTCGCGCAGCGCTACGAGGGCCAGGTGCGCTGGCGGACCTGGCACGCGTACCCGCAGGAAGGCCAGTTGGTGGCCACCCGCACCCGGGTCGGCGTACGGACGGCCGGTGCGGGTACCGGCGCGGGCGCGGCGGCCGCCGCGCAGCTGGGGGCGCAGGCGCCGGTGCTGATCTAGTGCGGGCCGCCGGCGCCGATCCGGGGGGCGCGGGGGCACGGGGTCGCGGAGTTGCCGAGCGGTTACGCCAACTGCCCGAACCAGTGCGCCACTTACACCCATGTGGGTGACCGGATGCGAGCAGGCGGTGACGTACGGTTCGCTTCATGATCGACCGTTCCACCCCGCGCGGGGTGCTCCGCACCCGGTGGCGCCGCCTCCCGGCTCCGGAGCCGCGTGGTGTGGCCCGCTTCCCGGCCGCCCTGCCCGTACGGCCCAGGACCGGCCGACTCCTGGTCCTGGCCACCGTGTTCATCTGCGCCGCCTGCGGGCTCGTATACGAACTGGAGCTGCTCGCCCTCGGTTCGTACCTCATCGGCGACTCCGTCACCCAGGCGTCGGTCGTGCTGTCCGTCATGGTCTTCGCCATGGGCGTCGGGTCCCTGCTCGCCAAGGCCCTGCGCCGCCGGCCCGCCTTCGGCTTCGCCCTCGTGGAAGCGGGCCTCGCCCTGCTCGGCGGGCTCTCCGCCATGGCGCTGTACGCCAGTTTCGCCTGGCTGGGGGAGTCCCGGCCGGCGCTCGTCGCCTTCTCCTTCGCCATCGGCGTCCTCATCGGCGCCGAGATCCCGCTCCTGATGGTCCTCATCCAGCGCATCCGCAGACAGGACGCGGGCGGCGCCGTCGCCGACCTCTTCGCCGCCGACTACGTCGGCGCCCTCGTCGGCGGCCTGGCCTTCCCGTTCCTGCTGCTGCCCGTCCTCGGCCAGCTCAGCGGCGCCATGCTGACCGGCACCGTCAACGTCGTCGCCGGCGGCGGCCTCGTCCTGTGGCTGTTCCGCCAGGACCTGAGCCGCCGCGCCCGCTGGCTGCTCGTCGCCGTCAACGTCACCGTCCTCACCGTCCTGGGCTGCGCCACCGTCCTCGCCGACGACTTCGAGCGCGTAGCCCGCCGCGCCGTCTACGGCGGCGAGGTCCGCGTCGCCGTCCAGACCGGCGTCCAGGAACTCGTCCTCACCGGGCCCCCGACCGGCTCCCCGCGCTCCCTCGACCTCTTCCTCGACGGCCGCCTGCGGGTCAGCGGCTACGACGAGTACCGCTATCACGAGGCCCTCGTGCACCCCGCGATGACCGGCCCGCACACCCGCGTCCTGGTCCTCGGCGGCGGCGACGGCCTCGCCGCCCGCGAGGTGCTGCGCTACCGCGACGTCGCCTCCGTCACCGTCGTCGAGCTCGACCCCGGAGTCGTGCGGCTCGCCCGGACCGACCCGATGCTCTCAGCGCTGAACGAGCGGGCGTACGAGGACCCGCGCCTCGGCGTCGTCACCGAGGACGCCTTCCGCTGGCTGCGCGCACCCGCCGCCCGGGGCCGCTTCGACGTCATCGTCTCCGACCTGCCCGACCCCGGGATCACCCCGAGCACGAAGCTGTACTCGCAGGAGTTCTACGGGCTGGCAGCGCGGGCCCTGCGCCCCGGCGGGCGGTTCGCCGTCCACGCCGGGCCGCCGGGCACCAGGCCCCGTACCTACTGGACCGTCGAGGCCACCCTGCGCGCGGCCGGCCTGCGCACCGCGCCCTACAGCGCGGGCGGCCGCCTCTCGGGCTTCGCCGCCGGCCCCGACCGGGCGCTCGGCGCGGGCTCCGCCTCCGCCGCCGCCGCGAAGCTCCCGCAGGACTGGGGCTTCGTGCTGGCGGCCCGCGAGGGCGTGCCCCGGCTGCGGGTGGACCGGGAGACGCCCGTCCTGCGCTCCCTGTCCACGCAGTCCCTGGCCGACGCGGCCCGGGACACGGAGCGCACCCGGGTGGCGGGCCTGCCGCCGTCTACGCTGCCGCACCCGAGGTACTCGTAGCCGGGCGCGCGTGGCCGGGTGCTCGTGGGCGGGGTGCTCGTAGGTGGGTTACGCGTGGCCGGGGTACTCGTGGCCGGGCGGTCGCGTCGGTAGGCTCGTCCGCATGGAGCATCAGGTGTTCGTACCGGTCCCCTCCGCCGACGTCCGCGCCGTGCTGCGCGACCCCGCCCGGCTGGCGCGATGCGTGCCGGGGCTCCAGCAGGACGCCGATACCGAGGCCGGGCCGCTGTCCGGCCGGCTGAAGGTACGGGTCGGCGGGCACACCGTCACCTACCGCGGCACCCTCTCCGTCACCGAGCAGGACCCGGACCGCTTCACCCTCGCCGGAGAGGGCACCGAGGTGCGGGGGAGCGGGACCGTGAAGCTCACCCTCGCGCTGCGCCTGACCGAGGCGGACGGCGGCACCCGGCTGGAGTTCACCGCCGAGTCCGCCGCCGACGGCCGCGCCGCCGCCTTCGCCCCCGACGCGGCCGCCACGGCCGGACACCGCCTCCTGGACCGCGCAGCAGGGCACCTCGCGGCCCTCGCGGTCGACGCGGTCGACGCCGGCTCGGACCACGAGGCCCACGACTCCCATGAGGACCGCGAGGACCAGGACGGCCACGAGGACCAGGACGGCCACGAGGACCAGGACGGCCACGAGGACCAGGACGGCCGCGAGGATCCCGGCCCGGGGTTCACCGAGGTCACCGCGTCCGTGTTCGACACCGAGGTCCCGCCCCCGTCCCTGGACCCGTTCCTGGAGGGCGCCTTCGAGGGCACGGCCGACCTCGGGGACCTCGGCGGCCCCCCGCGCCCGCCGGCCGAGGCCGCGCACGCCCGCCGCACGATGATCGGCCGCAGCGCGGAGGAGGTCGACCACGCGCCCCCGCGCGGCCGCTACGCGCCGGTCCCGGCCCCCACCGCCGCCTCCGCGAACGCCAACCTCCGCTGGATCGCCCCGGCCGCCGCCGTGGCTCTGGCCTCGGCGGTCCTCCTGGGCCGCGCCCTGCGCCGCCGCCGCTGACCCGGGGAACTCGCCCGCTTCCCGGCACGGCCCTGATCACCCCGCCGGGCTGGCTAAGGTCATGGCATGAGTACGCAACTGCGCGCCGGCGGCGCCGAGGTGACCATCGACCAGGGGAACGGCTGCCGGATCAGCAGTCTGCGCATCGACGGGACGGAGCTGCTCCGGCAGGGAGAGCACTACGGGTCCTTCCCCATGGTCCCGTGGTGCGGCCGGACCAGGGACGGGCAGTTCCAGGACGGCGCGACCCTGCACCAGCTTCCGCTCAACCACCCGCCGCACGCCATCCACGGTTTCGGCCGTGACGCCGCCTGGCACCGCGCCCGGGCCACCGCCACCGAGGCCGCCTTCACGTACCCGCTCGCCGACCCGTGGCCCTACGAGGGCCTGGTCACCCAGATCTTCGAACTCGGCGAGAACGCGCTGACCCTGACGATGGGGATCGAGACCTACCAGGACTCCTTCCCGGCGCAGGCCGGCTGGCACCCCTGGTTCCTGCGCAACCTCGCCCCCGGCGGGTCCGACGTACGCATCGACTTCGAGGCCGCCTGGCAGGAGGAGCGCGGAGCCGACCACCTCCCCACCGGCAACCGCATCGACCCCAAGCCCGGCCCCTGGGACGACTGCTTCGGCATGCCGTACGGGGTCGACGTCACCCTCACGTGGCCCGACGCCCTGGAGCTGAAGGTCACCAGCCGCTCCGAATGGGTGGTCGTCTACGACGAGCAGCCCGAGGCCGTCTGCGTGGAACCGCAGTCGGGTCCGCCGAACGGACTGAACAGCCTCCCGCAGTTGGTCACCCCCGTGGACCCGCTGGAGATCTCCACGACGTGGACGTGGCGGCGGCTCGGGTAGTGCCCAATTAAGCTCGGGGCCATGAGTGACGTACGCGATGCGCTTCTGCAGCAGATCAAGGACAAGGCCGTCGTGCACGGCAAGGTGATCCTCTCCTCCGGCCGCGAGGCCGACTACTACATCGACCTCCGCCGGATCACCCTGGACGGCGAAGCCGCCCCGCTGGTCGGCCAGGTCATGCTCGACCTCACCGCCGACCTGGAGTTCGACTGCGTCGGCGGCCTGACGCTCGGCGCCGACCCGGTCGCCACCTCGATGCTGCACGCCTCCGCCGCGCGCGGCGCGCGCCTGGACGCCTTCGTCGTCCGCAAGGCGCAGAAGGCGCACGGCATGCAGCGCCGCATCGAGGGCACCGACGTGAAGGGCAAGCGCTGCCTGGTGGTCGAGGACACCTCGACCACCGGCGGGTCCCCGCTGACCGCCGTCGAGGCGGTCCGCGAGGCCGGCGGCGAGGTCGTCGCCGTCGCGACGATCGTCGACCGCGGCGCGGCCGGTGCCATCGCGGCCGCGGGCCTGCCCTACCTCACGGGCTACCAGCTCGACGACCTCGGTTTGTCCTAACCCTCGGACAGTGGGTCGTGCTTCCGTACAACTGGTGACTTAGGTCCCCGAAAGTCCGTAAGTAGGCCCTGACCTGCATCTTTTCGGTCGGGTGGAGTGTTTCACGTGAAACACTCCACCCGGATCGGGCAGCGAGGCGCCGTCGCGGAGGTGGAGTGGGGGCGCGAGTCTGGAAAGATGGGGACGACGGCAACGTCGCCCCCAGGTCAGGGCCCGCAATAAGCACACTCCCCGCACATCCAAGGAGCGGACAGATGCCCATCGCAACCCCCGAGGTCTACAACGAGATGCTCGACCGGGCGAAGGCAGGCAAGTTTGCCTACCCGGCGATCAACGTGACCTCGACCCAGACCCTGCACGCTGCACTGCGCGGCTTCGCGGAGGCCGAGAGCGACGGCATCATCCAGATCTCCACCGGTGGTGCGGAGTTCCTGGGTGGCCAGTACAACAAGGACATGGTCACCGGCGCCGCCGCCCTGGCCGAGTTCGCGCACATCGTGGCCGCCAAGTACGACATCACCGTCGCGCTGCACACGGACCACTGCCCCAAGGACAAGCTGGACGGCTACGTCCGCCCGCTGCTCGAGATCTCCGCCGAGCGCGTGGCCCGCGGTCTCAACCCGCTCTTCCAGTCGCACATGTGGGACGGCTCCGCCGAGACCCTGGCCGACAACCTGGCCATCGGCCAGGAGCTGCTCGCCAAGGCCGCCGCCGCGAAGATCATCCTCGAGGTCGAGATCACCCCGACCGGTGGCGAGGAAGACGGCGTCAGCCACGAGATCAACGACGAGCTGTACACCACCGTCGACGACGCGCTGCGCACCGCCGAGGCCCTGGGCCTGGGCGAGAAGGGCCGCTACCTGCTGGCCGCCTCCTTCGGCAACGTGCACGGCGTCTACAAGCCGGGCAACGTCGTCCTGCGCCCCGAGCTCCTCAAGGACCTCCAGGCCGGCGTCGGCGAGAAGTACGGCAAGTCCTCCCCGTTCGACTTCGTCTTCCACGGCGGCTCGGGCTCCACGGCCGAGGAGATCGCCACCGCGCTGGAGAACGGCGTCGTGAAGATGAACCTCGACACCGACACCCAGTACGCCTTCACCCGCCCGGTCGTGGACCACATGTTCCGCAACTACGACGCGGTGCTGAAGGTCGACGGCGAGGTCGGCACCAAGTCGAAGTACGACCCCCGCACGTGGGGCAAGGCCGCCGAGGCCGGCATGGCCGCGCGCGTCACCGAGGCCTGCGCGAACCTGCGTTCCACGGGCACCAAGCTCAAGTAGTAACAGCGGCTCGCGCAGCGGCTCGCGCGGCAACGGCTTTTCGGAAGGGTCCGGCTCCACCGTCTGCGGACGGCGGGGCCGGGCCCTTCCCGCATCTCCGCACCGTCCATCCGACAGACTGGTGCGCATGTCTCTTCACCAGAACCTCCTCGGGGGCCCCGCCCCCACCCACCTCCCCGACGAGCCGGGCATCGCGGCCATCACCGCGGGCACCCCCGCCGTCGAGGTGGCCGCCGCGCACCCGACCTCCTCCCTCGCCTGGGCCCTCCTTGCCGACGAGGCCTTCGCGGCCGGCCGCACGGTCGAGTCGTACGCGTACGCCCGTACGGGCTACCACCGCGGCCTGGACGCGCTGCGCCGCGCCGGCTGGAAGGGCCACGGCCCGGTGCCGTGGGAGCACGAGCCGAACCGCGGCTTCCTGCGCGCCCTGAACGCCCTGGCCCGCGCGGCCGGTGCGATCGACGAGAAGGAGGAGTACGAGCGCTGCTCGACCTTCCTGCGCGACTCCTCCGAGACGGCCGCGGACGTCCTCGCGGTCTGAGGCCCGGGGGCCTCGCGCGCCCGGAACCGGGCGGGTTCCCCCACGGGGCCCGCCCGGTCGCGGGAAGTGACGTGCGCCACTGACTATTGAAGCCCTGCGGCACGACGGTCTTATGATGCGGACAGGGGACCGGAGCTCCACTCACCTCACCGGAAGGAGCGGACCGCTACCCGGAAGCACGTATCGAGGAGACAGCGATGTCGCACGCCCTTGATGCCTCCGGAGACGGCGGTTCGGACACCCCGAACCTCGACTTCGCCGGCACGACCCCCTACGAGGACTACGTCCAGGCCGACGTCCTCACCCACCTCCAGCACCTGCGCTCGGACGACCCGGGCGAGATGGTCTTCCTGGTCACCACCCAGGTCATGGAGCTGTGGTTCACGGTCATCGTCCACGAGTGGGAGACCGCCGCGCAGGCGCTCCGCGAGGACGAGCTCCCCGTCGCGATGGATGCGCTGAAACGATCCCTCCGCGAGCTGGAGGCCCTCAATTCCTCCTGGCGCCCCCTCGCCCAGCTGACGCCGGGCCAGTTCAACGCGTACCGCGCCGCCCTCGGCGAGGGCTCCGGCTTCCAGTCGGCGATGTACCGCCGGATGGAGTTCCTGCTCGGCGACAAGGCCGCCTCCATGCTGGTCCCGCACCGCGGCGCCCCGCGCGTCCACGCGGAGCTGGAGAAGGCCCTCCAGGAGCCCAGCCTCTACGACGAGGTGCTGAGCCTCCTCGCCCGCCGCGGCCTCCCGGTCCCGCCGTCGGTCCTCGACCGCGACCTCTCCCAGCGCTACGAGCCCTCGGCCGAGGTCGAAGCCGTCTGGACTGCCCTGTACGCGGCCCCGGACGCCCACCCCGACCTGCACCGCCTCGGCGAGGTCCTCACCGACGTCGCCGAGCTGGTCTGGCGCTGGCGCAACGACCACCTGGTCGCCACCCGGCGCGCGATGGGCGCGAAGACGGGCACGGGCGGCTCGGCCGGCGTGACCTGGCTGGAGAAGCGCGCCCAGAAGAACGTGTTCCCGGAGCTCTGGACGGCGCGCAGCCATGTCTGAGCCGCACGTGGACCCGAGCCTCGACCTGGTGGCCCGCGCCGAAGCCCTGGACGCGGCCGACCCCCTCGGCAAGCTCCGCGACCGCTTCTCCCTCCCCGAGGGCGTGGTCTACCTCGACGGCAACAGCCTCGGCGCGCTCCCCGCAGGGGTGGCCGCCCGGCTCGCCGAGGTCGTCACGGAGCAGTGGGGCGCCCGCCTGATCCGTTCCTGGACCGAGGGCGAAGCCAACTGGTGGAACGCCCCCGAGCGCATCGGTGACCGGATAGCCCCGCTGGTCGGCGCCGCCGCCGGCCAGGTGGTCGTCGGCGACTCCACCAGCGTCAACCTCTTCAAGGCCCTGGTCGCCGCGGCCAGGCTGGCCGCCCCCGGCCGGACCGAGCTGCTCGTGGACGCCGCCACCTTCCCCACCGACGGCTACATCGCCGCATCGGCGGCCCGGATGACGGGCCTGCGCGTCGTCCCGGTCGACCCGGCCGCCGCCGCGGAGGCGATGGGCCCCGACACCGCCGTGGTCCTCCTCAACCACGCCGACTACCGCACGGGCCGCCTGCACGACCTGCCCGGCCTCACCGCGGCCGCGCACGCCGCCGGGGCGCTCGTCGTCTGGGACCTGTGCCACACCGCCGGGGCGCTGCCCGTGGGCCTCGACGCGCACGCGGTGGACCTCGCGGTCGGCTGTACGTACAAGTACCTCAACGGAGGCCCCGGCGCCCCCGCGTACCTGTACGTCGCCGCCCGCCACCAGAGCGCCTTCGACTCCCCGCTGCCGGGCTGGAACGGCCACGCGGATCCGTTCGCGATGACCCCCTCCTACGAGGCGGCGCAGGGCGTGGTGCGGGCGCGCGTCGGCACCCCGGACATCCTGTCCATGCTCGCGCTGGAGGCCGCCCTGGACGCCTGGGACGGGGTCGCGGTCGAGGACGTCCGCGCGAAGTCCCTCGCGCTGACCGACTTCTTCCTCGACTGCGTGGCGGCGTACGTCCCGGCGGGCAAGGTCGAGCTGGTCACCCCCGCCGGGCACGAACAGCGTGCCAGCCAGGTGTCGCTGCGCACGGAGAACGCGGACGCGGTCATGCGCGAGCTCATCTCGCGGGGGGTGATCGGGGACTTCCGCGCCCCCGATGTCCTGCGCTTCGGATTCACCCCGCTGTACGTCGGCTTCGCCGACGCGGAGCGTGCGGCCCGCACTCTGGGTCACATATTCGGGTGAACCGGTAGCGAAACGTCACATCACCGCGGGGGGGGGGGGCCGGCTCCCCCCCCCCTCTGCCTCTTCCGACCCACCCCAAGGGGGGGCCTTCAGGGCTTACACCGTCCCCCCCCGCCAGAGCAACAGAAAAC